>SKLX01000087.1 GCA_007121375.1 Bacillota bacterium
GGTCCCCCATGGGCGTTTCAATTAATCCCGGGCATACGGCGTTTACCCGGATGCCGTGGGGAGCCATTTCTGCCATGGTGCTGCGGGTTATGCCGATAACTGCGTGCTTGGTGGTTGTATAAATGTTGGCATTGGGGGTTCCCCTGAGGCCTGCTACCGAGGAGATATTAATAATAGAGGAGTTTTTACTTTCTTTCAAGTAAGGTATGGCGTGCCTGGTGCAAAGCATTACCCCCAGGATGTTTACCCGGGTTATCCGGTAGTACTCTTCTTCCTCCATGTTTTCTGCCATATTGGTAGCAAATAACCCCGCGTTGTTTACCAGGGCATCAATTTTCCCCAGCTCTTTTTTGGTTTGGGAAAAAAGATTTTTCACCTCGTCCTCCAGGGCTACATCACAAGGAATGGAAAGGGAGTTAAAACCCTGGCTATTGATTTCTTCAACCACTTCCTTTCCCAAATCTTCGCCATTATAATCCCTCTTATTGGACACTACCACCTGTGCCCCTTCCCGGGCACACTTTAGGGCCACTGCTTTTCCTATTCCCTTGGCTGAACCCGTTACTACCACTACTTTTTCTTCCAGGCCCTTTTTATTATTATTTTCCACTATTTTTCTCTCCAATCTTAACTATATTCTTTTCCCTCTAAAGGCTATTTTGCCCTCCCTTATATATTTCATTAATTTTTATTGCAGAATAAAAGTCCAGCCCGGCATATTGCCGGGCTGGATCTTTTTACTGGTTTATCATATGTACATCCAGCTGGGGATAGGGGATGTTGATGCCTTCTTTGTCGAATTCAGCCTTAATCTTTTCCAGGGTCTCCCAGTAGAGGCTCCAGTAGTCTTCCATCTTGCACCATACCCGAAAGTATACGATAAGGGAATTATCTCCATGTTCTCCCAGGACAATTTGAGGAGGTGGATCCTCAAACATGAGGGGGTTTTCCGAAGCAATTCTCTGGAGGATACTCCTTACCTTTTCCATGCTATCCTGGTATCCAACCCCCAGGACAAAATCAATTCGCCGGTTGGGGTTTACGCTGTAGTTGATGGTGCTGCTGTTGGACAGGTTTGCGTTGGGGATAATAATCCTTTTATTATCCGGTGTATCCAGGACGCTATAAAATATTTGGATTTCCTTTACGGTGCCTCCAAAGCCGGCGGCTTCTATGTAATCTCCCACCTTAAAGGGTTTTAAAAGGAGAATTAATACCCCACCTGCAAAATTTGCCAGGCTTCCCTGAAGGGCAAAACCCACCGCCAGGGTGGCCGCACCCAGGACGGCTATGAAGGAAGTCATTTCTGCTCCCAGCATGGAAGCAATGGAGATTACCAGCATGACCTGCAGGGCTACTTTAAAAATGGAAACCAGGAAGGGCTGCAGGGACTGGTCCACCTTTGCTTTTTCAAGTTTGCCCGCTGTGAAATGGGCCAGGACATTGATAACTTTTAAACCCACAATCAAAAAGACCAGGGATAAAATAATTCTTTCCCCATAGCTTATAATCAGGGGGTACGCATTGCTCATAAAATCCATTTTCCTTTAACCTCCTTTAATTTATTTGTAGTTACCAATATGTTAGCATACTTTTAGGTAAATTAGGAGTGGCCTTTTGTTTAATAAAAGGGAAGAGGGGATAAAGGCGGGGGTAGTGTTCAACTTGTTGGTAAGGGAAGGAAAATAAAAGAAAAAAGCGAAATAAAAATTAGGGGTTGGTAAAGGGCCCTAAGGCTGCGAGGTGGATCATGGTGCGAAAAATTCAGCGAGCCAGGGAACTTTTTAAAGAGCAGAGGCATATATTCAAATGCCCCCATTGTGGGGAAGAGATGAAGGTAGAAAGGGAAAACAGGATATTTTGCCTTAACAACCATTCCTTTGACCTGGCCCGGAAGGGTTACGTGAATTTTCTTTCCGGTTCTTCCCATACGAAGTATGATAAAGAGATGCTGGAAGCCCGAAACAGGGTCTTTAAAAGGGGCTTTTTTGATCCTTTGCTGGAGGAACTAAAGGCTTTGATTCCCAGGGGAATAACTCCCCCGACAAGAGAATTGACGGTGCTGGATGCCGGCTGCGGTGAAGGTTCCCTCCTGGCCCGGCTTCTGGAAGGGCTTATCCGGGAGAGTTCTCTGGGATTTAAAAGGATCAGGGGAGTGGGGATTGATATTTCCAGAGAAGGAATTCAAATTGCTGCCCGGGATTACCAGGATATTATTTGGTGTGTGGCAGATGTGGCCCGGGCTCCCTTCCAGGAGAGGGGGTTCCACCTGATACTGAATATTCTATCTCCTTCAAATTACCATGAGTTTAACAGGATACTTGCCCCGGGAGGTACTGTTATCAAGGTAATTCCGGGGAGGGATCACCTGAAGGAATTAAGGGAGATTTTTTATGATGATACAGAAAGGGATGGATATGGAGGGGAGGAGGTTATGAAGGCCTTCAAGGAAAATTTTCAAGTGAAAGATACCTTCAAGCTTTCATACAGTTATAATTCTTTCCTGAAGGGAGAAAAGCTGGAAGATGTAATTAAAATGACTCCCCTTTCCTGGAGGGCCGGGGAAAAAGAAAGGATAAGGGCCCTGAAGGAGGGAGTTGACCGGGTGACGGTAGACCTGGTGGTGGCAGCAGGAAAGGGCTTTAATTCTTTCCATGGATAACATGGATAATATAAAGGAAGGGGAAAGTACCTTGAGAATACTTTATGAAAAGCTTTCCAAAATCTGCAGGGATAATCCCCGGGGAGAAAAAGTTATGGTTGTGCCCTCTCTCCTGGCGGGGAATGCTTTGCTGCGAAGTTTTAACCTGGCAGGATATGGTTTTTTAAACCTGCAGGTTAAAACCTTGACGGGGATAGCCCTGGATAAAGTGATGTCTTTGGTGAACCGGGAAGGGATTCAGGCCCTTCCTCAGGTCCTGGCGGTACGCCTGATGGAGGAAGTGATGGAGGAGTTGTCCCGGAAAGGGGACCTCTCTTACTTCTCTTCCCTGAAGATAAACCCTGCCAGTGCAGGGGTTATGCTGGAGGCAGTCCAGGAACTGAAGGAGGTGGGTTACAGTTCCGAGAATATTCCTGCCGGGGAGTTTGTGAAACTTGAAAAAGGTAAAGATATCCAAAAAATCCTGGAGGCCTACCAGGAAAAACTTATAGAAGAGGGCTATATGGACAGGGTTGACCTCCTGGAAGGAGCTTTGGAGGGTCCCCTGGAGGGGCCCAGGAATGAAAAATCAGGGGGGCATTTCCCGGGGGTAGGGTTCCTGGTGCCAGCTAACCTGGGGGTAAGCCCCCTGGAGAGGAAGTACCTGGACCGCCTCCTGGAGGAAAATGAGTGGTTTTATCTTCCCCTGGAAGAGGTTGGGGGGCTGGCTACCCCCTCCAGCTATTATTTTAATGGAAAAGGTGGGGGAAAAACCTCCGGTGGTTCTTCTCAGGTAACATCAGGGACAGGCTATTCCCCTGGAACAACCTCTTTCCTGGGATCCTTATACAGTCTTCCTTCTTCTTTCCCCGAAGGGGGTAGGGTTCCTGAGATAGACTTTTTCCATTCCTACGGAGAAACTGCAGAAGTAAGGGAAGTCCTGCGCCAGATCCGAAGGGAAGGCCTTAAGCTGGAAGATGTGGTGGTCTATTATACCTCCCGGGAGCCCTATGCCCAGCTTTTTTACGAGGAGGCCCGCCGCTGTGGGATACCTGTAACTTTTGGGGAGGGGCTCCACCTGGGAAACTTCTTGCCCGGAAAACTCCTCTTTGCCCTCCTTGAATGGGTTAAAAGGGATTTTGATGCCGGGTTGCTCCACCCTCTGGTGGGGGATAAGGCCTTTCAGATGGACCCGGAGGATGAGCCCTACCAGAAGGCCATGGCCCGGGAACTGCGCTCCTCGGGGATCGGCTGGGGCCGGGAGCGCTATGAACGCTGGGTCGGCTTGGTTTTTGAAGGGGAGAGCTCCCCAGAGGAGGAAGGAAATTTCTCTAAAAGGGTCAAGATTAAACTGGCGAATTTAATAAAAGAGCTCCTAAATTCTATACCCCTTACTGATGACAGGGGCAGAATAAACCCCGGGGAACTGGCCGGAGGCCTGGCCCGGGTGGTGGAAAAAAGAAAGGTTATCCAGGGGGAGGAGGAGAGGGCAGCTTACAATATGATTATGGACAACCTCCGCCTCCTGTCCCAGTCTCCCGGAGAAAGGGTAGAGATGATGGAGGCAGTGGAATGGATAGAAGGTATTTTTTCCTCCCGGCGGGTTGGTTCTTCCCTACCGGCCCCGGGAGCTATCCATGTGGAGGGATATGTAAGGGGCATCTGGGCGCCCCGGGAGCGGGTATTCCTGGTGGGGCTGGAGGGGAGGAAATTTCCCGGAAAGGCTACCCAAGACCCTATCCTCCTGGATGTGGAGCGGGAGGCTTTAAGTGGAGAGCTGGAACAGCTGGCTTTAAAGGCAGGGGAAAGTATTTATGCCATGGTGCAGTTGTTAGCTTCTCGGGGAGCCCACTGCTGGAAGTTGACCTTCAGCTTCCCTTCCTTTGACACGGTGGAGAACCGGGAAGAATCTCCCTCTCCCCTCCTTCTCCAGGTGTACCGGCTGGTCTCCGGGAACAGGAAAGCCGATTACAGCACTTTCCTGAAGGAAATTGGCCCCAGGAAAGGCTTTGTCCCCCCTTCCTCCCGGGAAGCCCTCAGCCAGGGGGAATGGTGGATGAACCGGCTTATCAGGAGGAATAAGGGGAAGGTTGAAGAAGTTGAAGGAGAAGATATCCTGGAGCATTTCCAGCACCTGAAGAGGGGCTTTTATGCCAGGGGACAGAGGCAAAGACCTGTTTTCACCCCTTACGAGGGGCTCATTTCCCCAGGTAAATCCCTATGGGAAAATGGAAGGTTCCTGTCCGCCAGCCTCTTGGAGGAACTGGCCGCCTGTCCTTACCGGTATTTCCTTAAGCATATCCTTCGGGTTTCTCCACCGGAAGAAGTAATATATGACCCGGGGGTATGGCTGGATGCCTATACCAGGGGAAGCCTTCTCCACCAGATTTTTGAAGATTTTTATCGAATATTGATAGATAGGAAGGAAAAGCCCTCCTGCAGGGACCACCTGGGGCTCCTGGAGTCCATTGCCCGGAAGCGGATAGAGGAACAGAAAGAGGAACTGCCTCCCCCCAACCAGGTTATTTTCGAATATGAAAGAAGGGAGATCCTGGAATCCTGCCGCCTGTTTTTGCGTTCTGAAGAAGAGCATGCCTCCTACAGCACTCCCCTTTACCTGGAGCTGAATTTTGGTAGGGGAGGGGAAAAAGAAAAGGGAGAGCCCGGCAGGATTATTTCCCCGGTGACGGTGGAACTTCCTTCAGGCCGTTACTTTAAGCTGCGGGGGAAAATAGACCGGGTGGATAAAAGGGAAGAAGACGGCGCTTACCTGGTAATAGATTACAAGACGGGAGGCACCTATAACTATCGGCCCGGCAGCAGGTTCAGGGGCGGCCGGCAGCTGCAGCATGTCCTGTACGGTATGGCCCTGGAAGAAATCTTAAAGGAAGAGGCTCCCGGAGAAGAATCTTACATCCGGGAAAGCGGCTACCTTTTTCCTACCCTTAAAGGGGAAGGGCAGAGGGTAATGCGCCCCTACCAGGAATGCCGGGGGGAGGCTAGGGAAATACTGGACAGCCTTTGTGAGCTAATTGACCGGGGAGCCTTTGTCATGACGGTGGAGCCTGACCAGGACTGTACTTTTTGTGATTACACGGCTGTATGTGATATGGATTCCTTTAAAGAGTTCATGGAAGAGAAAAAAGATGAAAACCAGGGGGAGCCGGTGACTTCCTTCCTTAAGGTTAGAGGTAAAAAATAAATTGGCAGGATATTTTCTAAAGGGAGAAGGGAGATATTATGGAACTTAAAGATAAAAAAGCCCGGGATCAGATAGAAAAAAACCTGGAGGCCAATATCCTGGTGGAAGCAGGGGCAGGTTCGGGGAAGACAACCAGCCTGGTAAAGAGGATGGCCAATTTAATAATAAACAACAGGTGCCGGGTAGAGGAAATGGCAGCTATAACCTTTACCCGGAAGGCCGCGGCAGAGCTCCGGGAAAAATTCCAGGATGAACTGGAAAAGAGCTACAACACCCGGGAAGACCCCCGGGTTAAAGAACTCCTGGGGGAGGCCCTGATGAACCTGGACCGCTCCTTTCTTGGTACCATCCACTCCTTTTGTTCCCGCCTTCTACGGGAAAGGCCTGTAGAGGCAGGGATTGACCCTGCCTTTAAAGAGCTGGATGATCTCCAGGAGGTCCTGGTGGTGGAGGAGGCCTGGCGGGAATACCTTACCTGGGTTAAGCTGAACCGCCAGGATTTACTGGACCCCATGGAGGAGATAGGGGTTTCCCCTGAAGCCCTGGAGGGCCTTTACCATACTTTTTGTCAGTACCCGGAAGTTCAGGTTCCTGTGGAGGCGGTTCCTCTGCCAGATTTTAAATCCTCCTTGAAAAACCTGGAGAGCCTGGTTGAAGAAGCCCTGGAGTATATTCCTTACCCTCCCCATGAGGACCGTTATGACAGCTTCCAGGATAGGATAAGGCAGGCCCGCCGCATGTATCAAAACCTGGACCTGGAGCAGCCTGCCAACGCCATGGGCCTCCTTTCCCTGTTTGAAAAGATTCCCAAAATTACTTTAAAACTTTGGGTAAGCAAAGAAGACGCCAAGGAAATCCAGGAAAAATTCCAGAATTTTAGCAGCAGCCAGGCCCTTCCCCTTATCCAGGGGTGGAGGGAATACTGCTACTATCATATATGTAATTTCTTGTTGCCGGGGCGGGAGTTCCTGAAGGAGTATAAAGAAGAAAGGTCTGTCCTGGGCTTTCATGACCTGCTGATGAAAACCAGGGAAATGCTTAGGGAATACCCTGAAGTAAGGAATTATTTTCAGGATAAATACCGGTGTCTCCTGGTGGACGAGTTCCAGGATACGGACCCCCTCCAGTCGGAAATCATGTTCTGCCTGACGGGGAGGGAAGTCCAGGAAAAGAACTGGCAGAAACTCACCCCCCTTCCCGGTTCCCTTTTTGTAGTGGGGGATCCCAAACAGTCCATCTACCGTTTCCGGAGGGCGGATATCGATACTTATAATCTAGCCAAAAAACTGATAAAGGAAAAGGGGGGAGAAATCCTTTCCCTGACCACCAACTTCCGGTGCCTCAAACCCCTGGGAGAGTTCTGCAACGGGGTCTTTGAAAAGCTCCTTGCCCTGGAGGAGAACAGATACCAGGCCCTCTTTACTCCTATTGATGCCTGGCGCCGGGAGGAAGAGGATACCCACTACGGGGTGAGGCTTTTAAAGGTGGGAGAAGGATATGGTAAAAAGGAGGAGATTGTGGAGCAGGATGCCCGCCAGGTGGCTGCCTTTGTCAGATATGCTCTGGGGGGGAATATAAAGCTGGCCCGCTCCCGGGAGGAAAAAGAAAAAGGCCTTACGGAAGTTCCTCGGCCCGGGGATTTCCTGGTGGTGTTAAGCTATAAAGAAATGATGGAAACTTATGCCCGGGCCCTGGAGGAGGAAGGAATTCCCGTGGCCATGACGGGAGGCAGTTCCCTGGGAAGCAGCCTGGAACTGAAGGAGCTTCTAAAACTATTAAAATATCTCCATGATCCCGATAACCAGGTGCTTCTGGTGGCAGTCCTTAAAGGCTTGTTTTTTGGTTTTAGTGATGATGATTTATATCAGTTTAAGAGGCAAGGGGGCAGGTTTAATCCCTTTGCCTCCCTGCCTCGGGAAATGGAGGAAGCCCCGGGGAAGTACTTCCAGGAGGCCTTCCAGAAACTTAAGAAATATATAAAGTGGAAAGGCTCCTGTCCGCCTCCCGTGGTTCTGGAAAAAATAATAGAGGACCTGGGCCTGATTCCCCTGGCCCTTTCTTCTCCCCTGGGAGAGAGAAACTGCAGCTACCTTTACCAGGTGCTGGAATATGCCAGGCAAAAGGGCTTGTCCTCCCCAGACCCCTTTCTGGAGATGGTAAAACAGGTGGAAGATCTTATGAGTATCAACCTGGAGGAGGAGCTGGACCTGGAGGTGGCTGACGGAGAAAGACTTCGCCTGATGAATCTCCATAAGGCCAAGGGGCTGGAAGCCCCCGTGGTAATCCTGGCCAATCCCTACAAAAGGGTTGATGTAAAAAGAGACAGCATAGACAGGCATATTGAAAGGACAGGGGAGGAACCCCGGGGGTATTTTTCCTTTACCCGCAAAAGAGGGTACCGGCAGGATAGAATCGCCCAGCCTCCCTCCTGGGATTATTATGCCCAGGAGGAGGAAAGATTTTTACAATCAGAAAAGATCAGGCTTTTGTACGTGGCTGCAACCCGGGCTAAGAACCTTCTGGTTATAAGTACCTGTGAAAAGGATCCTTCTATGAGGTATAACTCCTGGAGAGAAATAATAGAAAATGCTGACGAGGGGAGTATGGAAGAAATACTCCTGCCTGGAGAGGCCTTTTCTAAGGAAGGGGAGGAAAGGGAAAAAGGAAAAGACGGGGAAGAAGTTAAAGGAAACGGGGCCGGGGAGAAAATTCCTGCAGGGGGTAAAAGCCCGGCAGTTTTCCAGGAAAGTTTAAGGGAGTGGCTGGAAAAAGCAGCCGCCCCAGGCTGGAAGATGGTGCAGCCCTCAGAGATAAGGATAGAAAGAAAAGGGGCCCAGGAACTCCAGGGAGAAGATTATTCCTGGCAGGAAAGGGCAGAAAAACAAGAGCTTTCACCAGGCCTGGAAGGGGGTCGGGAATGGGGAAATGTTATGCACCGGGCCCTGGAAGGATTGGTCAAAGGGGAGCCCCTCCTGGAGGAGCTTATCAAGGAAGAATTAGATATTTCCCAGCTGCCGGCAGAATACCTGGATAAGGTGTTGGGAGAACTGGAGGCCTTTAAAAACACCCCTCTGGGGCAGGAAATCCAGGAGGCAGGAAGGGAAAAGCACACAGAAGTACCCTTTTCCCTTAACCTTAGGGAAGGGGATTACCTCCATGAAATGATAGGTAAAGAATACCCTGGCTCCCTTCCTATCCTGGTCAGCGGGGTGATTGACCTGGTATACCGGGGAGAAAAAGGCTGGGTTATAGTGGATTACAAAACCGATGGGGTGGCTGATAAAGGGGAGCTTAACCGGCTCCTGGATAAGTATGCTCCCCAGGTCCATATATACGCCCATGCCTGGGAAGAACTCTCGGGGGAAAAGGTGGAAAGGGGAGAATTGTTTTTCCTGGACCGGAAAGCTTCTTTCCCTGTGTATCCTTAATCCTTTGCACCCTTAATAA
>SKLX01000086.1 GCA_007121375.1 Bacillota bacterium
GCATAATAACAGGTTGACTTCTTTCCCTTTAATATTCCCGCTGATATCATGACCCAGGGCCCGTGACAAATGGAAGCTACAGGCTTTCCTTTTTCATATATTTTTTTCACCAGTTCCAGGACCTTGTCATAACGGCGCAACCTGTCGGGAGCGTAACCGCCTGGGATAACTAATCCATCTACCCTTTCATAGTCAACTTCTGAAATTAACATATCAGCTTTTACCGGGTATCCATATTTACCCTGGAAATCAAGCTTTTCTGTTCCTATTAAACTAACATTAAACCCTTCTTCCTGGAGACGGTAATAAGGATACCAGAGTTCCAGTTCCTCATAATGATCCTCACAGAAAATAATAATATTTTTATCTGCCACTTTGAATACCTCCATTTATTTTTTTAAAAGGGATAAATATTTATTCATGGGAAAACCTCCCGTTTATATCACGATTATAACACAGGATGATTGTAGTAAGGTTATAATATATATTAAGTAATATATTATGAAGGAATCCTTTTTTAGAGGGCGAATCTATTATGGGGTATAAAAATCATGTTAACAAATAAAGGAGAAAGGAAAAACTCCCTGGAGAATCTCTTGTAATTATCCTCAAGAGCAACTTAAAGGGTAGGAATTAAAATGACTTCTTTAGAAGCTATTATTCTGGGAATAATACAAGGTATATTTATGTTTCTACCGGTAAGCTCCACCAGTCACCTGGTTCTTTCCCAACACTGGTTGATCAGCCGGGGATCTGCTTTGCCGCCTCCTGAAAGTCCAGAAATGATTCTTTTTGACCTGGTAGTACACGTGGGCACCTTGGTATCCATTGCTGTAGTATTTAAAAAAAGTCTTTCCGGATTTCTTAGCAGGCTAAGGGGTGACCTGGGGCAGTACCTGGGCGGTAAAAAGGGATGTGGGGAATTTCTTTACCTGCGCCTGGCGGGCATGGGCTTGTTTTCCGTTTTTATTACAGGGCTTGTAGGTTTTCCTTTGAAGGCCTATTTCGAGCAGGTATTTGCCCGGCCAGCAGCCATAAGCATTACCTTGACCATTACCGGAATACTTCTTTATATAACGGATATACTTGGACCGCGAAAACGGGGACTTCGAAAAATTAACCCCAAAGTAGCTACTACCATAGGAGCTGCCCAGGGGTTAGCTTTACTGCCTGGCCTCAGTCGCAGTGGAATGACCATAACTTTCGCCCTTTTATCAGGCTTAAAAAGAAGGTGGGCCGCAGAATACAGTTTTTTCATTGCCTTTCCAACTATTATTATGGCTACCATCCTTCAGTCTTTTCAAGTATGGCATATTAATGACTCCCTTAACGTGGGCGTTATGCAATTAGCTATAGGCTTCCTGGTATCTGCCCTGGTGGGCATTGGTGCCCTTAAACTGGTCCTGAAACTCCTCTACAAGGCCAAATTCCGCTACTTTTCTTATTATGTATGGGTTCTGGCAGCTGTTGTTTTCATAAGCTCCTTGAGGGGAGCCCTCTAAAAAGCATTAAATATAGAAAAAATATTACAGTTTTAAAAAAAAGTAAAATAAAAAGCCAGGCTCCAACGAATCTTTTGACTTCACCTTCGATCCCTTTCCTGGCCTTCTCCGATCAGGCTTCCACCTTACACTTCAAGGCTTCCCCCTAATCTCCAACCAGTTCCGTTCTCGCACTGGTGCTCCCTCTGGCTTCCCGGCAACCCCTTCAGGGTTTCCCCTGAATTCCTTTCTGTTGCCTTTCCACCAGCCGGCTTTCCAGCGATACAGTTTTCCTGGCGCCTGAGCTTCATTCCAGCTTTCGCCTTCCTGAAACTCTGCCCCTTGAAACTGTACCAGGTGCGTCATCCAAATCCTCGGAGCCTGACTTCAATTATATTATGACACACCCCTGAAGCTTTGTCAACATCATTTTCAGAATTTTTTGTTTTTTTGTGGGGATTTAAGTTTTCCATGGCCAGAATAGCTTTTTCCTTTTCTTTACTGGCAGGATTTATGCTACCTTTTTAATAAATAAAAAAACTGCCCGCGTTTTTAGTCTACGCAGGCAGTTTGGACAACACGCGAAGGTAATGCTATTAATTTAAGTTTAACAGTATAAATAATCTAACCTGGTCTAACTTAATCAAAGTTTTTCTTTGTCTTTTCATAAAGAAACTTAAGGTCCTTCCATGTTTCTTCAAAACCCTTCTTAAGCTCCTCAGATTTATCCTCTGATGTTTCCTTCATAGATTCCAGCTTATCACTGGTTTCATCTATTTTTTTGCGCATTTTCTTAATGTCGTCTTGGAGCCGGAGCTTAATTTCCGCCCTTGCCTTTTCAGCTTTTGCTTCCATCAGTCTCAAGTTAGCTTTCAGTTCTTTCAGTTCCGCCTCCCGCTTTTCCCGGTAAGTCTTAAAATCGACCATTGCATACCCTCCTCATTTAATATATCTTACTTTCATTTTATCACAAAATTCCAAAATCAACACTGTGTATTAAGTTGTTAAGTTATTTTATTTCTGGTTTTTGAGCTGGGAAAGGGCATCGGCCAGGGCTGAGTTAATGGGCTCATCTGCCTTTTTTTGCTGATTCAAATATTTAGAGGCTTCTTTCCTGGAAATTGACCTTCCTTCTCCCTTTTTCCTGTTATTAAAAGCAGAAAGCTTTTCCCTGAAACCACATTTACATACAAAAATCTGGCCCTCTCCTTCGCCCCGCAATTCCAATTTCTTCCGGCACTCAGGGCATCTGGCATTGGTTTCTTTAGCTATTCCCTTCTTGAAACCACATTCTCTGTCCTGGCATACCAGCATTTTGCCCTTTTTCCCCTTTACTTCCAGCATATATTTATTACATTCGGGACACCGGTTACCAGTGAGGTTATCGTGCTTGAAAGTTTCTTTGCTTTCTTTAATATCATTAACTACTACCAGGGCATAGTCCCTCATCTCATTGACAAAAGCCTCCTTCTTCAAAGAACCCCTGGCAATGGCACTGAGTTTTTGTTCCCATTGGGCCGTTAAGGCTGGTGATTTCAAATCTTCGGGAACCAGTTCCAGGAGCTGTTGCCCTTTGGAAGTTAAATATATGTGTTTACCTTTCTTTTCAATTAAAAAACTGTTAAAAAGCTTTTCTATAATATCAGCTCTGGTAGCCACTGTCCCCAGGCCTCCTGTCTCTCCCAGGGTCCTGCTGAAATCCTTGCTTTCCTCAGGCATATGCCTGGATGGATTTTCCATAGCTGAAAGGAGGGTTCCCTCATCAAAGGGGGCTGGTGGCCTGGTTTTCCCCGTGGTTTCATATATTTCTGCAATCCTTAAAACATCCCCTTTATTGATTTGGGGAAGGATTTGTTCTGAATTTTCCTCCTCGATGCTATCCTCTACTTCCTTTTCTTCAAAATTACTTCCGTAAACTTCTTTCCAACCCGAAGATATTGGAGTTTTACCCCGGGCAGTGAAAAGCTCTTCACCAATTTTTGCTTCCAGGAGGGCCTGCTCATACTTAAAGGGAGGAAATAAAACAGCCAGGAACCGCCTGGCTACCAGGTCAAATACTTTCCTCTCCCCCTCATTTAATGCACTGAAAATCACCTTTTCCTCGGTAGGGATAATGGCATGATGGTCAGAAACCTTTCCATCGTCCACAAAAGACTTACTTGTCTTTATGGGCCTGCTTAATACTTTTGAAGCAAGGGAAGCATATGGCCCATGTCCAAAAGCTTTGATCCTGTCCTTTAAAGTATCCACCATATCGGAAGTTATATGCCGGGAATCAGTTCTGGGGTAAGTAATAATCTTGTGATTTTCATACAATCTCTGGGCAATGGCTGATGTTTCCCGGGCAGAAAAATCGAAAAATTTATGGGCCTCCCTCTGAAGTTCCGTTAAATCATATAGCCGGGGAGGCATTTTTTTCTTCTGGGTCTTATTTACCTGGATAACTTCCGCAGTTTTCATACCCTGGAGCTTATTTAGTATTTTGTCACATTTATCCTTATCAAAGGTCCGGGACCTTTGGGAGGGGCTTTCCTGCCAGGCCAGTTTAAGGTTATGATCAGTAGTGTCTGCATTAATACCATAAAAAATCCTGGGCTTAAAATTATTAATTTCCTCTTCCCGCTTGGCTATTATAGCCAGAGTTGGTGTTTGAACCCTTCCACAGGAAAGCTGGGCATTATATTTGCAGGTTAAAGCCCGGGTAGCATTAATACCTACCAGCCAGTCAGCCTCAGAACGGGCTGCTGCCGAATCATATAAGCTTTCATATTCCCGGCCATCTTTAAGGTTATTAAATCCTTCCTTTATTGCCTTATCGGTGACGGAGGAAATCCAGAGGCGTTTCAGGGGCTTTTTTACCCGGGCCTTTTCAATTATCCATCGGGCAACCAGTTCTCCCTCCCGGCCCGCATCGGTAGCTATAATGATCTCCTTTACATCCTTTCGATTAAGGAGCTTTTTTACATTATTAAACTGCCCTCCGCTTTGCTTGATAACCACCAGCTTTAATTTGGAGGGGAGCATGGGCAGAGTTTCCATAGCCCAGGTCTTATATTTTTGATCATAGGCCTCCGGATCAGCAAGGGTAACCAGGTGTCCCAGGGCCCAGGTCACAATATACTTATCCCCTTCCAGGTAACCATTTCCCTTTTTCCCGCATTTTAAAACCCTGGCCAGGTCCCTTCCCACGGAAGGCTTTTCCGCTAATACTATTGCTTTACTCATAAGCATCCTCCTTAAAATAAATAACTGAATAAATAAATACACTGTGTTGGTTTTTGTTAAGTTATTTAAGCTTTTTCATAACATGCTGGCGGAGCTGACGGTAGGACAGGGCTCCAGTAGTATGCCCCTTGTCTATGGTTTCTACAGGGCACCCGCCGTAAGAAGCCTTCTGCTCATCATACCTTATCAGCTGGTCAAATCGGGCCAGGAGCGGATATACGTTACTGTGATCAACTTCAGCAAAATCCTTTTCAAAGTTTAAAACTCTTTTAATGGAGTCAGGATTTTCTTTGGCCTCCAGGGCTACGGCTTTACTATAGGCGGAATACAGGTAAGCATCATCCATGGCCAGGCCAGCCAATAAAGGAGTATATATGTCTGCGGTGTTGAAATGAATATGGTGCAGGTTAGTAATAAACCCTCCCATGCTTGTTCCAGCAATAAGGACTTGGGGAGTTTTTTCTTCCCGGCAATAGTTTACCAGTTTCTCCATAAGACATACAGAAACCGAGAGCATGGCAACCACATTAACCAGGGAAGCCAGCCCCTGCTTGAATTCTTTAAGGGAAATATGGAAAGGGGCTCTAATTAAAAAAAGGTTGGCCCCAATCTCCATTTTCTCATGAGGAAATATTCTTTTAAACCCGTAATCAAAGGGGATCTCGCTGGCTCCATGATGATAAATGATTGCGGGAAAACTCTTTCCCTTCCATTGGGTCAGGCGAAAAGCAGGCCCCAATTTTCCAGCCAGGGTATCCGCCCCAACCTCATAATGCCCTTCACCCTTAATCTCCGGTATTTCAAGCCTTATAGCTTCCAGGTGCTCTCTTATAGTTGGCGATTCAAATCCCTCTCGAAAGTATTTAGGCATAAACCTGGAGCCCAGAGAGGTAGAAAGGTTGTCAATTAAAGCATGTATATTCAATGGCAAAAACCCTCCTGCAACTTTATGTTACATACATTATAACTTAATTTTTACTACACTGTGTATTGAGTTATTAACTTATCAGAACACAATTGACCTTCCAGGGTCAACAATTTTAGTCCTTGGCCCAACAATCAGACCCTCTTCAAATCTAAGGGCCCATTCCCTTTTGGTTATCCAAGGAGGCTTCCTTTTCCAGTCCTCCTCCAGTCCCCACTTATCCAAAACAAAAGCCATGGTTACACAAGCAGCTACTGCATCTGCAGCATCAAGACTTTCTACTTGAAACAAACCTTCATCCAATTCAACATGAAAATCATACTTGTCCTTGAAGCCTTTGGCCAGCTGATCCAGGGAGGTGTTTCGACTTAATCCCAGCTGCCTCCAGGCATGGGAAGGATAAACTTCATATATCCGGGAAAAAGTCCTGTCCCGATGATCAAAGGGATAAACCTTATGCCCAACCCTTCTAAGGTAGTAAAGGAATTTCAAGCCGGCGTAAACCATGGCCCGCATGTTTGGGTTAGTTTTTTTTAAAGGGCTGAAAGCCTGAATTGAGTTATCTACCTCCCGGCAGCAGGGGGGAAAAGACCCTCCTTGATCCGCTCCCCTTCCTCTTCCGGGGCTTTTTCCTGGGCTCATCCCGGTGCCTTCTTTGAAACCTTTCCCTGATTTTTCTTCCCTCATCCCCCGGCACCTGGCCTCACAAGAGGGAAGGCCACTTTTAGCTATCTTTTCCTCAAATTCCTCCCGGGTGCATCCCGCGACTTTTTTCAGCAGGTCTTCCCAACCCTCTAAACGAAGAATTCTCATAGCCTCTTTAGAAAGGGCAAAGGGGAAATCAAGCCCCCAGGGAGCCCGGGAAAAATCAATGGCATGAAACAGGTCCAGCCGGTCATCACAGGGGATGACCCTTTTAATGACCAGCCGCCCGGAAGATAAAGCGCCCTCTGCATAATAAATGCCCCGACTGGGGTTTCTGGCTCCACTAAAGTCTGCTCCGAATACCCTCATTCTTTCTCTTTCGCTCCTTTACTTCAAACAGGAATTTTCCCTTATATACTATTTTAACATACCTTATTGGTATGTAGAAAAAAATGGTCGGAGGATAGAATCCGTAAAATAATCATTTTTGAAAGCTTACATTTTTAAGTATCTGTATTATAATTAAATTATAAATACTCTTTTTGGAGGGCCTCATGCAAAGTTTAAAGGATACTGTTAAAGAAGTTATTTTTGCTGTTTTGACCGTTACTGTAGTAGTTATTCTTTTACAAATTATAGTTGTCCGCTTACCCTGGATTGTTTTCGGCCAGTTTTTAGTAGGGGTCATTATGGTGGTAACTGGCCTTATTCTATTCTTACTGGGCGTCCACTTCGGCCTTTTGCCGATAGGTGAACTTATCGGTTCCATCCTGCCTCAGCAGGGAAAAGTGTGGATGGTGATATTCTTTGGTTTTCTCTTCGGCTTAGTAGTAACGATAGCTGAGCCCGATGTCCGGGTCCTGGCCATACAGGTTGACCTGGTTTCTGGGGGAGATATTACCAGTCACCTTTTGATATATACCGTGGCTCTGGGAGTGGCCCTTTTTGTAGGGCTGGCTATGGTCCGGGTAATATATAATATTCCCCTCCCCTACCTGCTGGTTCTGGGTTATGGCCTGGTTTTCCTGGTAGCTGCCCTGGGCTCTCCCAAGTTTATGCCTATTTCTTTTGATGCAGGAGGAGTAACCACTGGTCCCTTGACAGTACCCTTTGTTCTTGCCCTGGGGATGGGAGTTGCTTCCGTTATGGGAGGCAGAAGCACCACCACCGATGGTTTCGGCCTGATAGCCCTGGCTTCCATTGGTCCAATTTTAGCAGTTCTGATTTTAGGGGTGATATTTGCATGACGGAAATCAAGGTATTTGCAGGCTTTGGGGAAACCTTATATGAGGTATTTTTTGCCCTGGTTCCCCTTTTAATATTTTTCCTCTTTTTCCAGGTCTTTTTCCTTAAACTATCCCGGCAAAGGCTCACTATTATTTTTAAAGGAATGATACTTGCTTTCCTGGGACTTTCTCTTTTTTTACAGGGAGTACATGTTGGCTTCTTACCCGTTGGTGAATTAATGGGAGAAGTCCTGGGCAGCCTCCCCTATAACTGGATACTGGTACCCATAGGTTTTATCCTGGGCCTTGTGGCCACCTTTGCCGAACCTGCTGTAAGGGTAATGACCCACGAAGTAGAAAAAGTCTCCTCGGGATATATCTCCAAAAACTATATGCTTTACACCCTCTCTCTGGGAGTAGCCCTTTCCGTTGCCCTCTCTATGTGGCGAATTTTAGCAGGATTTCCCCTATGGTACTTTATCATACCCGGTTATGCCCTGGCCCTTATCCTTGTCTTTTTTTCCAATGATACCTTTATAGGAATTGCCTTTGATTCGGGAGGAGTAGCTACAGGACCCATGACCGTAACTTTCATTTTGACCATGGCCCTGGGAGTTGCCGCCTCCATAGAAGGACGCGACCCTCTCATAGATGGATTTGGCATGATTGCCCTGGTGGCCCTCACGCCAATTATCTCGGTACTGGTACTGGGATTACTCTACTGTAGAAAGGAGCGGGAATGTGCTGAACAATCTTCTGAAAAATTATAAACTAATCATTACCATCGTTAAGAAAAATACTGCCCGTAAAGTGGTTCAAGCATCAAAGGAGGCAGGTGCTGAAGGAGGCACCATCCTCTTGGCGGAAGGCACGGGAATTCACGAAAAAGAAAGCTTTTGGGGTATGTCCATTATGCCAGAAAAGGAAATGATCCTGACCCTGGTTTGTAATGATATTTGGGAAGAGGTTTTAAAAGCCATGTGTCAGGCCTGCAATCTTCAAAAACCTGAACAAGGCCTGGCAATGGTAATAAACACAAAAAATGTGACGGGAGTTTGCCATATTTGCCAGGAGGAAGAAGGAGACCATAACCAGGAGATTGAAAAAAAAGTAAAAGAAGGAGAGGAAGAGTCTGCCATGAAAAAGGATACTGTTCAACATGACCTGATAGTAACCATTTTAAATAAAGGAGAAGCTGAAAAAGCCATACAAGCTTCAAAAAAAGCCGGTGCCAGGGGAGGAACCCTAATGTTTGGCCGAGGCACCGGTATCCATGAAAAAGCTAAATTGTTAGGTATTAACATCGAGCCCGAAAAGGAAGTTTTATTAACCCTAATTGAACGGGAAAAAACTTATCAGGTTCTTGATTCCATAATTGAATCAGCCCAGTTGAACAAACCAGGAAAAGGCATTGCTTTTGTCCTTGATGTAGAAAAAGTCACCGGAATTACAGAAATAGAAGAATTGAAAAAATCATAGTAAATTAAGGTAAAAGCTTTTCCTCCTGTACCTGGCATGATTGCTGCAAATTTATTCA
>SKLX01000188.1 GCA_007121375.1 Bacillota bacterium
AATATTTCTTTTAATTTCATTTCTACAACTTTGCCGTCTTTTATAATATTTAAGGTTTTTGTTTTATTTGAATCTAATATATCTAGTGATAATTGATCCAATATGAATCCCCCTTGATAAAAATAAGAAAATAAAGTAACACCGGATTGATTTGTTTTTGGTACTCTTATTTAAAACTTACATCCTACAATCCATACCTGGATAATACTTTATCTACATCAATTAATTTTATTAGAACCAGAAATACTCCTATAACCAGTATAGGAACAAAAGTCATAATACCAGGACTCGCTAAAAAAGCATCTACCCCCGCACCAAAACCCGTAAACAACATACAAGGGACCAATAAACCTGCAGCGGTAAAGGTCATAAACCTGGAGAGGGAGATTTTGCTTATTGCTGCCACCATATTAGGAACAGCTATAGGTATGGCAGGTATATTATGAATTACTAGAATAAAACCCATAACAAATTTATCCGTCAACTTAGGCAGTATCTTGTAGCGGGACAATATTTTATCCGTAAACTTGTCCAATTTAAAAAAATGAAAAACATTAAAAGCAATAAATGAACCTATCACTACGCTTCCCCAGGAAAGAATAATTCCTTGCTGAAAGCCAAAAAGATAGCCGCATACACCAGCCACAATAGCAAAAGGAATCATAGGTACATGGCACTGCATTATAATTGACAAGCTAATAATCAACATGGCTGCAGAGCCAAAACTTCTAACATATTCACTATAATAAGTTATCTGCTCCAGTAATTCCATTTTTATATACTTCCTTTGTAGATATTACCATAATTATAAACTATAAAAACATATACTACCAGCCAATAGAAGCCTAGAGAACCGACCCCGTGGTACCTAGGGACCGATAAAGCCAAAAGCCGTTTGACATATGACTGTTTTAAGCCCTGCCCCCTTTAAGACCCGGTAAACCTTTTCCATTGCCGAATAGGAAGGTCGTTCAAGATCCCGCCTTCGAAAGGAGGGACGATAATCCAGGGGACATACCTGGATATAGGGATCAATTTCAGAGATTTTTTGCCCTATTTCTTTAATCTCCTCCAGGGAGATAAGATCCGGGTTGTAGGGAAGGCCCAGCCCTAAGAACACCCGGTCCCGGTAATTTTCCCTCAGATATTTTACCCCCTGCCAGGCATTATCCAGGTAGCGTTTAGCCAGGGGATCCTCATCTAATCCCGTAATCCTCCTGAAGGTTTCTCCCTTCAAGCCCTTCAAGTCTATGCCCATGTCCGTCATTCCCGCCCGGATTAATTCCTCCAGGTAGTCCCCGGTTAACAAGGAGCCATTGGTATCCACATGGAAACGGGCTTCACCGTCGGGGTTAAGCTTTTTAAGCTCCTTCAAATAGCCCAGGAGCCACTCCTGGTTTAAAGTGCACTCTCCCCCTGAAATGGCCATCCGGTTAACCCGGTATTCCTTCCGAACCTTCGTCATTTTTTCCGCCGCCCCTTCCGGGGTCAGAGCCCGGCACTCCACATTTTCTTTGCCCCGAAAGGCCGTGGTCCAGTTTTGACACTGGGGACAGCGAAAGTTACATCCTGCGGTAAAAAGGACAGTTTCCGCATAACCCTGCCCTTTTAAATCCCAGGGAGTGCCTACTCCCCCAACTCCATGGCCCATAAAGCCCCCCACAATTCTCCCGGGGGTAAAAAAAGAAGAAGGCCTGGTTTTTATCTTCATTCCCTCTTCCACTCCAGTAACACAGGCACGCTTTATTTCTCCCTCCCCTTCCAGGGCACAGGTGTAGCAGCCCCCGGTCCCACAGGGAGCAAAAGGAACTCCCTGGTGATATCCAGCAACTTTATGGCCTAAGCTCTCCAGGGCTGCCTTAAGGGTTATCCCCTGGTAAACCAGGTAGTTTTCTCCGTCTATTTCCAGAGGAATCTCTTCCTTCCTTTCCCCCTCCACCATCTTTAAAGCCCCGAAGGGACAGACCAGGGTACAGGCACCACAGCCTATACACTCATCTTCCTGGAAATTTACGGGACAGGGAATCAGTGTTTCACAGGAAAAACAATTTTGACATAAATCTTTATCCTTCTCTACTCTTAGGTGCATATTACTCTCCCTTTACCCGGGCTTTTCACCTGCCTTAACAAAGGTCCTTCCCAATATGCCTTCCCTTCTTTCTCTTATAATATCATCCTTGAAAGTATAATAAAATGTATTTTTTTATTCCTTGAAATCGGGACAGGGTCGGTGGGTTTGCCCCCTGAAGGGAAGGGGATAACCCTTGACCTGGCAACCTTCATGGCTACCTGTCTGTACCAGGTAAGAACACTTAGGACATTGGGGATATTTAAAACGGATCCGGTAACCACCACAAAGCCTGGGATTTTTTGCCTGGTCAAAGAGTTTAGGGAGTTTCATTAATACTGATCAAGCCTCCTTGTTTCCGGGATCTTATAATCCAAGGATTTTTCTTATTTTTTCTTCCTGGTAGGGATCAACTTCCTCCCATATATGACCGGTTAAATGATCATGGTCAAACCAAAGGTATAAGTCTATCAAGAACAAGTCCTTTTCTATCCTTTTCATGTTAGGAATCCAGCGCATTTTGCCTCCAGGAGTTATTACATACCCGGTCAAGGTGATAAATAGATCATTAACACTCCTTGCCGGGTCCTTATTGGTAAAAGATAAAACATTAGGCACATTTTTATGGGGGTTTACCCCTTTGAATTGCTTGGTAGCTTCTTTGAGATGTCTGGCCATAGAATTATAAATGGGATCTATACCTTTCCACTTAACAGGTTTAGGCTCAAGGGTTTTTTCTTCAAGGTAAAATAATAGCTCTTCTTCATAGAATACTTCAAAGTCAGCCGTTTTAATATCCCTTTCCGGTATTTTTAATACCCTTAACCCCTTTCCTTCTAAATAATTTTTTACAATACTTTCACCAGTTTTAGCCACCACAACCCTCCTTAAAAACCATTACTTTTTAAAACTCTAAAACAAAGACGAAACCCTCCAGGGCTACGCCTTCTAAAAATACCTTTATAAAAAATACCGGATAAATCTATAACAGATTTTCTATCCCAAGAAAAGATCTTATATTTATTTAAAGAGATTCCAGGAGGGGTAATACTTCCTCCCTTATGTTCCTTTTAATCAGGCCGGCTTCCTCATAAGCTTCCTCTAAGGGATACCGAACCCCCAGGGGAAATCCCTCTATCCTGGCCGCCAGGCCAGCTTTAACCAGGGCTATTTCGTTAGCTTTTAAAGCCTTCCTGAACCTGTTCCAGGCTTCATAAGCCCTTTGTACTTCCAAAGCTTTTTCCCTCTGTCTATTTTCATAGTAATTATATAGCAGGACTAAAAATTCTGGCACAGGATTTCCCGCCCCGGAAACATGGCCATCAATGCCTCGGCCCAGGGCCTCCAGGACCTCTGATTCCTTCCCCATATAAACCTCCAAACCCAAACCCTTATATTTTAAGGAAACCTCCAGCTTCCCCCCCGAATCCTTTATCCCCCTTAACATGTCATATTTCCCTTTAAGGGAATTTATTATATCTTCTCCAATCTGAATCTGGGTGTGCCGAGGAAAATTATAAAGGTAAAAGGGCTGGGAGCACCTTTCCAGGAGTTTTGAGAAGAATAGTTCAAGGCCCTTTGAAGTAACAGGTGAATAATAATAGGGGGGTAAGGCCATAACAGCATCACAGTATCCCTGGCCATGCTCCAGGAGGTCCAGGGAATCTTTAAGGCAGGTGGAACCGATATGATTAATTATGAAACCTTTAAAATATTTTCGGCAAAAGGATAAAAGTTCCTTTCTTTCTTCCCGGGTTAACGAAAAAAACTCCCCGGTGGTTCCATTGGTTAGTATGTTTTTTACCCCTTTTATCTCCAGGAAGTCAAGGTATTTTCCTAAAGCATTAAAATCAATATCCTTCCCTTTAAAAGGGGTGGCCAGGGCAAAGATTGGCCCAGTTATGCTCATATTAATTCCTCTTTCTATATTTTTTTTAGTATTAGGGCAGAAGCCAGGTGAATAGCATCAAAATCCCGGAGGTTATATTTTTCAGTAAGATATTTATTCCAGTCCTGCTGTAGTGATTTTTTTATCAGTTTGTCCTACATTCATTTAAAACGCCTCTCTCCTCTTTTGTGACTACACTTTAGCACATAAGTAGCCACAAATGCAATTAAATTTAATCCATAAAAATTAATCAAAAAAGATCATAATAAGTCTTCTAAAATATGTTAATATTTATATAACATCTTTCAAGTAGAAATGACAAGGGGAATCAGTATGGAAAAGGAATATGATATCCTGGTCTGCCTGGAGGGGGAGGAGGAAGCTTCCCAGAGGGCTATAGCCCGGAGGACAGGGATGTCCCTGGGGGCGGTAAATCTGCTTTTACAGAAGATGGTCAAAAAGGGCCTGGTAAAAAAAGACCCCTTAAACGCCCGGAGCCTACGCTATATTTTGACTCCTCAAGGCAAAAAGGAAAAAGCCAGACTCACCTACAAGTTTGTTAAAAGTTCCTACCGTTTTATCACCGGGGTAACCCTGGCCCTGGAAGAAGAGATAAAGAAGAAATCTCGCCAGGGCCTGCAGGAAGTTTTTCTCATGGGGGAAAAGGACGAGGCTTACAAGATCGTGGTAAATCTCCTTTCCCGCATGGACTTGAATTATGAATTCATAAGGGACCCGGGTATCTTAGAAGAGATGGCGGAGGAAGTAGAAGGTAAACAAGGTAGGCTGGTTATTATCTGGGACGTGGACCTGGAGGACAAGGTACCTGAAGGAATGGATTATATTAATGTTTTAACCCTTTACAACCCTGCATAGGATTATGCATTATACCAGAACCAGCATAGTTTATAAATAACTTTTCAATAAGGGTGAAAGCCCTCCAAGCACCTTCTTGAAAGTAAAAAATTCTAAATAGTTCACTCCTTGAACAAGAGACTTTTAAAAAGAGGAGTACTTATAATTATTCCCGCCGGGGTTATAATAAATAATATAACTGAGGTATAAATCAAAAAGCAAGGAGGGATAAGAATGCCTTTTTTTAAAAATAAAGGAAAGCTCATGAAGGAAGTAAGCACCAACATGTGTAAGCACGCCTGCCAGACAGATATTAACGCCCTTTGCCCCAGTTGTAACACCCGGCAGGAACTGACCATTGAAGGAAGTAAGGGAAGATGTCCCCGCTGCGGGGAGATAAATATAGAAAAAATCAGGAGGGAGGACCTGACCTGAGGCCTATTCATCCCTTCTTTATCGAATAAAAAAACTGGACCGGAGTCCAGTTTTTTTATTCCCATAATATATATTCTTCAACCACCTGTCTTTTTTCCCTTTCATCGGCAATAAAGTAGCTGATACCACCAATATAGTCGGTATAACCGGGAAGGGTGGTGGTCTTAATTTCCTCCACTTCAGAATCTTGAATTCTTTTACTAAAATCCCTCATTTCCCCCAGGTCCATGTTGGTCCTGACGTTCTGAGAAAGTTCACCCAGGAGCTGGGGAAGTTTCCAGATGGTTCTCATCTGGTAAGCCTCGTCAATAAAGGCCTTTACAAACTTCTGCTGTCTTTCCACCCGGCCCAGGTCTCCTTTTGCATCGGCCCGGAACCGAACGTACTGGAGGGCCTTATCCCCATCCAGGCGCTGTTGGCCCGGGTAGAGGTCGATGGTAACATCTGAGGCATAATACCTCATCCGTTTTTCCACTTCCATTTCCACTCCCCCCAATATGTCCACAATATTCTCAAACCCATCAAAATTGGCAACCAGGTACCTGTCCACCTCAATATCCAGGAAGTTTTCTAACGTCTCTTTGGTAAGGGAAACTTCCCCATAGGCATGGGCATGACTTATCTTTTCCTGGCCCCTGCCGGGAATTTGAACCCTGGTATCCCGGGGAATGGAAACCAGATTCAGCTGCCGGGTTTCCCAGTGCATGCTGAAAATCATAACCGTATCTGCCCTGGCAGGTTCGTTTCGCCTCTGGTCCAGGCCCAAAACCATTATTATAGTAGGCTTATCCTTATCCAGTTCCTTCTTTTCTTCCTCTTCCCCATCATTATCATAGCTGGGAGTGGGATAATCACCATTGTTATCCGCAGAGTATATTTGTTGCCACCAAAAATAGCCCGTCCCTAAAGTGACGCAAAGAAAAGCAATTAATGCCGTTACAACAACAGTAAGGGCCTTTTTGTAATTCCGCCTGCCCCTTTTACCCATATGATAAACTCATTCCCCTCAGCAAATCTCTTCCTTAATCATTAATTCTTTAAATTTCTTCTTTTTTCAATTTTCGACACTTCATCCAACATTATAACATAAAGGACTATCCTTTGCTACTTAAATTTAGGCAAATTAAAGGAACCAAAGGGAGAAAATACAGGTATACCTGGCTGTTACTGGTAGCCCCTCATGGACTGCCACTGCTCCCGGGCTTTTCTTATTACTCCCTGGTCTCTAATTTTTTTGTCGCTAATTATCCGGTTGTACCAGAAAACTGCCTCCTGTTCCTTTCCCAGGCGACGATTAAGCTCCCCCATAATAAACATGAGCTTTCCCATATTGTCCACCTGGCTGTCCTTTTCATAAAACTCCAGGAAATATTCCAGGGCGATGGCACTGTGCTCTTTTTCTTCTTCCTCCTCTTCCAGTTGCCTGTAAATCCAGGCTATGTGGAGGGAATAATTAGCCAGTACCCGGGGCTTTTCCTTCCTTAAACGAGCAATTTCAAGGGCTCTTTGAAAAGCCTCGATGGCCAGGTGATAGTCCCGGGGAGCGGTAAAATCCACCCGAGGCGGGTTTTGCTCCAGGTATTTCTTCAACTCTTCCTTCTCTCCCTCCTTTACAGGAGAAGAGTTTTCACTGTAGGCATATCCACAAAAAGGGCAGACCAGGATAGAATAATAGTTGGGATTCTCACCGTGGTAATAGGTGCAAAAATCTGCTTCAATCCTCTTAACCCTTACCTTGCTTACCTTCACCCTCTTGCTGGTGAAATTCTCCCCACAAAGGGGGCACTGGTGTTGTTTGTCATACAGGGACTCCATGACCGTCATCCTTTCTTTAGATCTTAATCTTATTGCACATGATTTACATGTTATAATGTGCTATCGACGGGATATGTTAAGTCTTGAGTCCCATTTTTACCAGGCTTTTATCTTGTAATACAGGCCTTTATTTTGGAAATCTTAGTTAAGGAGCCAGAAGAATCTCTATTTCCTCCTCCACTTCTTCTCTTACACCGGCTGGACCTCCCAGGAGAAATACCCGGTCCAGATCCCCCCTGCGGGTCTCAATATACTCAGAAGTTACCCCGGGCAAACGATCTCTCCTCACCAGGAGCATGGGCGCATCATAAACGGCCCCCAGGACTCCTCCCGCCAGGGCATCGGGAAAATCTTCTCCTGAGGCTGCCGTCAGGTAAAAACTCCCCGGGAAAAATTTCTGGGCTACCAGGGAAGCTGTTTCATACCTGTCTTCCCCGGCAATCCTGGAAATTTCCCCGTACTGCTCCAGCTCTCCGGCTATCTGGGGAGAAACCGCCGCTTCTCCTCCTACCACATGGATCCTGTTAATATAATCCTGGTGTTCTTCCAGGTACTCCCGAGTTGCCTGGGGCAGAGAACCGGGGAGGGTCAGAAGAACTGGTGCCCTCAACAGGGAGGAAGGGGAGGATACCGATAGGGCATCGGGAAAGTCCAGCCCCTGAACCAGAAAGATTTCCCCCGGCTGTTCTTCCACCTGGCGGGCCGTCTCTACCGCCGTCCCAAAACGGTCTTCTCCTGCCAGGCGCTTTATTGAATAATACTGGCCTAAATAATTCTCCACCTCCCGGGAAATAACCGCCTCTCCTCCCAGAAGATAAATATCTTTCCCCCTTTCCAGGACCCTTTCAATCTCCTGATACACAGGGGCCTCCAGGGGAATCTCTCCCGGAGGAATTAAAAGGAGGGGAGCATTTAAAACATAAGCCAGAGGGGCGCCGGCCAGGGCATCAGGGAAATCATCCCCCCGGGCCAAGACCACGGAATCTGCCGTCCTTTCCAGGGGGAAAAGCTCTCTGCTTACCTGTAAGGCCGTCTGGTAACGATCCTCCCCCGCCAGGCGATCCACCATATCCCCTGGGATTTTATCCCGGGGAGGGTACAGTTCAGCAAGGGCCTCCCTTTCGGCCCAGGACAAATCCCTCAAGACCTGGCCCTTCTCCGTATATCCGTACATGACCTTTCCCCGGTCATCACTCCCGTAAAGGTCCGTCAAATCCAGCCAGTGACCAATTTCGTGAAGGGCTACCGATTCCAGGTCTACCTTGTGGGAAGGGCAGGATCCCTCCAGGTTGTAATCAGCCTGCTGGTTCAGTTCAACATCCGCCTCCACAATATTGTCTCCCATGTAATAAAGCCTGGCTCTACCCACCAGGTAATCGTTATTCAAGTCAGTAAAAGCTATTACATTTTTTCCGTCCTCCTGGGCACCGGCAGTGGTCTCCCCTTGAAAATCAAAGTATAGGTCTCCCCCTCCCATGCTCCAGGTGCTTGCCGCCCTGAGGATAGGGGTCATGTATTCCCCTGACTTCCCTCCCAGGTCGACATAAAATGGCACCATGCTGAGGGGCCACTTATGCCCAATGAAACCAAAGGAAACCTCCAGATTGTGGCTGTCCACCAGCTCCCCTTCCTCTTCTAAAAAGCCTACCGTCCCCTGGGGTGGGTACCAACTCCCAGGGGCATAATAATAATCATTTATTTCAATAACATTAACTTCAACCTCTATCCGGTCGTCGGACCAGTGTCTTATCCAGGCAGGGTCATACATATAGTTGTCCTCATAGAAGCGAAAACCGATAACAGGGTAATTCCCTTCCCTTGCGGAACCAAAGTTTTCCCCGTAAACAGTAAGGACCTGGTCAGTTCCCGCAGAAGTGGTAGGGG
>SKLX01000100.1 GCA_007121375.1 Bacillota bacterium
AAAAAGGTGAAAAAACAATGTGGAAGGAAATATGGGAGGACCTTTATGGACGTCCTCTTTTTTTATGCACTATTTCTTTGGCTGCAGGAGTGACGGCAGGCAGGGTTTTCCCTCAGTTATTATCCTTCTATCCTGCCTCCCTTTACCTTCTGTCAGGATTTCTGGTTTTAGCGGTAGTTGCTTTAGTGTTAAAAAGTTTTCCCCGGCATTATTTTCTTCCGGTTTTTATAATTATCTTTTTTATCCTGGGGATTTTTAATTTCCAAAGGGTTTTTCAATTACCCGGGGAGGATATAAGTAACTATGTAAGCCCCTATATTACCGTGGAAGGGATTGTCTGGGAGGAGCCCCGCCGGGATAATAACCGGGTTACCTTTAACCTGAAGTGCCTGGGAATCCAAACCTCTGAAGGAGAAGAAAAGGTTTCAGGAAAGGCCCGGGTAAGCCTTTACAGCGGAGGAGAAAAATTTAGTTATGGCGATCGCGTTAAGGTTTCCGGCAAGTTGAGCCTCCCTCCCCAGAAAAGAAACCCCGGGGGGTTTGATTATCGTTTTCACCTGCTAACCCGGGAGGTGACAGCCCTTTTAAGGGCCGGGGGTTCTCACCAGGTTCAATTGATTGGTTCGGGTGAGGGAAACTACCTGATTGACAAGAGCTACCAGTTGAAAAAGGAAATTACTAATCTGTTAGAGGAAAATCTTTCTTCCCGGGAGGCTTCCCTTTTAAAGGGTATTATGCTGGGAGCCCGGGAGGAAATGCCTGGGGAACTGGAGGAAAGTTACAGGAGGGCCGGGATGGCCCACCTGTTAGCTGTTTCGGGCTTACATATGGGGTTAATAGCCCTTCTGGTTATGGGGTTTTTTCGTGGGTTGAAGGTTGGAGACAAGTATGCCTGGCCCCTGTTATTCTTTGTGCTTATTATTTATCTATTTTTGATTGGTTTTAAGCCTTCAGCGGTGAGGGCTGTATTAATGCTTTTTTTAGGGGCAGGTGCCTACTTTTTTAAAAGGGATAAGGACCCTCTTACAGCTGTTGCCTTTGCTGCTATGATAATTTTGCTGGTAAAACCCCTCTGGCTTTTTACCATCAGTTTTCAGTTATCTTTTATGGCCGTTCTGACCCTTATTATGTTAACTCCCTTTTTTGAATCAAGGTTGAACTTCCTGCTCCCAACATTAAAAAAGATTGTTCCTCCCACCCTGGCTGCTCAACTAGGGATTATGCCCCTCATGGCCTACTATTTTTATGAAGTCTCCCTGGGATCTCTCCTGGCAAATATTTTGGTCCTTCCCCTTACAGGGTTAGTCCTGGGCCTGGGGATAACAGGTCTTTTGGGGATAGTTATTTTATCTCCCCTGGGGCAGTTGTTATTTATAGTGGCTGAAGTTTTGTTAGTATACATGACCTGGGTAGCAGAGTTAATTTCTGGTCTCCAGGTAACTTACTTCCGGGTCAATCCTCCCCCGGTGGCCTGGATATTTATATATTACCTTATCCTGCTTTTCCTAGTGCCCCGGGAAGACTTTTATAAGGGAATAAAAGCCCTGAATTTAAGTCAAATTAATACATGTCTAAATGGATACAGGGATAAAGCCTTAAAACTGTGCCTGGTCATAATTTTACTAATGGTATGGCTGCCTGCCTGGCAGGGACAGGCCTTGATGACGGTGGTGTTTTTAGATGTGGGCCAGGGTGATTCCATATTCATCAATACTTCTTCCGGGCAAAACATATTAATAGATGCAGGAGGAAGACCCCTTTTTCAGCAGCAGGAGGAGTATGATTATATTAGTGATTATGTAGGAGAAAGGGTGGTGGTCCCTTTCCTGCGCCACCAGGGAGTCAGGGAACTGGACCTGGTAATCCTTTCCCATCCCCATGAGGACCACTACGGGGGGCTCCTTTCTGTAATTGACCATTTTCCCGTTAAAATTATGGCTGCCCCTCCTGTGGAAAGGGAGGTTTCCCTTTACCAGGAGCTGATGTCCCTGGTGGAAGAAAAGAAAATTCCCCTACTTTACCTGGGGTCAGGGGACCGGTTGAAGGTAGGCAGGGATTATTTATTAGATTTTTATAATCCCCCTGAAATCCTTTTCCAGGGAACCCCCTCGGATATTAATGAGAATTCCCTTGTTTTTAAGCTGACCCGGGGAGATATTTCCTTTCTTTTTACGGGGGATGCTGAAAGCCGGGCGGAAAATTATATGTTGGATTCGGGTTACCCTCTAAAAAGCCAGGTCTTGAAGGTGGGTCACCACGGCAGTAATACTTCCACGGGAGAAAGTTTTTTAGAAGCCGTTGATCCGGTAATGTCCATAATCCAGGTAGGTCAAAACACCTTTGGGCATCCCTCCCTCCAGACCATGGACCGCCTGGAAGAAAAGGGAGTTTTGATTTACCGGACAGATGAGAAGGGAGCGGTAACGGTTACCACTAATGGGGAAAACATCAATATAAAAACCTTTATAAATCAAAATTAAAGATATTTTCTTATATTAATTATTAACCCATGGATATATGGTTATAATAAAAAAAAGATTAAAGGTAAAAAGGAGAAAGTAAAATTGGGTTATAGAGGTGATTTTAATGAAGGTTATAATGTTTTCCTGGGAGTATCCTCCTAAATCCGTAGGAGGTCTGGCTCAACATGTATATGATTTAACCTCGGCTTTGACTGAGAAAGACCACGAAATTGACCTGATTACGGTAGGCAGCCAGGAGCTTCCCCCCCTGGAAATAGTTAACGGAGTTAAGGTTCATCGAGTATCTCCCTATCCCTTAAATCCCCCCCATTTTATTCCCTGGATCATACAACTCAATATTTCCATGCTGGAAAAGGCAGTTTCTCTATTTAATTCAAATTATTATGACCTTATTCACGCCCATGACTGGCTGGTAGCATTTGCAGGGAGATCTCTAAAGCATATTTATAAGATTCCCCTGGTGGCTACTATCCATGCTACAGAATACGGAAGGAATCAGGGGCTGCATAATGAAGACCAGAACTATATCAGCGATGTGGAATGGTGGTTGGCTTTTGAAGCATGGAAGGTTATTTGCTGTAGCAGTTACATGAAAAAAGATCTGAAAAAGGTATTTGGACTTCCTGAAGATAAGCTAAGGGTTATTTACAATGGGGTGGATATAGAAAACTACAAAACTGATGCTTCTAAAGGAGCGATCAAAACCTTCAGGAAACAGTTTGCAACTTCCAAAGAAAGGATTGTATTTTTCGTGGGACGTTTAGTTCAGGAAAAGGGAGTACAGGTTCTTTTGGAGGCAGCTCCCAGAATCTTAAACTATTGTCCCCAGACAAAATTTGTTATATCCGGTAAAGGACCTATGATGGAGGAATTAAAAAACAAAATTTCCAGCCGGGGAATAGATGATAAAGTAATTTTTACCGGTTACATTGATGATGAAACCCGCAACCTGCTGTATGCCTCCAGTGATGTGGCTGTATTTCCCAGCCTTTATGAACCCTTTGGAATTGTTGCTCTAGAAGGAATGGCTACCAGGACGCCGGTAGTTGTTTCTGATACGGGAGGCTTTTCAGAAATTGTTAACCACGGAGTGGATGGCTATAAGGCTCTTCCTGGTAATCCCGGGTCCCTGGCTGATAATATCCTAAAAGTTTTAATGGATGAAACCACTGCCCAAAAAATCAGCCACAGGGCTTACCGTAAAGTAAGGGATAGCTTTACCTGGCAGGAAATAGCTGGTAACACAGAAAAGATCTATGAAGAAGTTCTCAGTTCTTACATGAGAAGTTCCTGGAGTAAGGAAGCCCAGGAGGTACATGAAAAACGGGTTCAATCAGTTAACCAGCATCCCCTCCATTACCCCCGGGAATATAATTTATATCAGCAGGAGGGTGATTTTAATTGAAGGCAGTAATTATGGCAGGTGGGGGCGGAACAAGATTAAGACCCCTTACCTGTGATCGTCCCAAGCCCATGGTACCTATCATGAATAAACCTATAATGGAACATATAATAAGCCTTTTAAAAAAGCACGGCTTCAGAGAAATAGGGGTAACCCTCCAGTATATGCCGGAAGCCATAAAGGATTACTTTGGAGATGGATCCTCCCGGGGGGTTAAACTGAATTATTTTATAGAGGAAACTCCCCTGGGAACAGCAGGAAGTGTTAAGAATGCCGCCTCCTTTTTAAAGGAAACCTTCCTGGTTATTAGCGGTGATGCCCTGACAGATATTGACTTGACTTCTGCCGTAAAATTTCATAAAGAGAAGGGATCTTTAGCTACCCTGGTTTTAACTTCTGTTCATAATCCTTTAGAATATGGTGTGGTCATTACCAAAGAGGGGGGAGATATTTCCAGGTTTTTAGAAAAACCCAGTTGGGGAGAGGTTTTCAGTGACAGGGTCAATACGGGAATATATATCCTGGAGCCGGAAGCTTTAAATCTTTTTCCGGAAGGGGTTAAGTTTGATTTCAGCAAAGACCTTTTTCCCCTGCTCCTGGAAAGAAAGGATTCCCTCTTTGGATTTATTTCAGAGGGCTACTGGTGTGATATTGTAAACCTGGAGCAGTATCAGGAGGCTTCCTTTGCCATACTGGAAGGAAAGGTTGATCTTGATATGGAGGAAAAATACCAGGGGAACGGTGTCTGGCTGGGGGAGGGGGCAGACATATCCTCCCGGGCAACTATAAAGGGACCTGTGGTTATTGGAGAAGGTTGTCGGGTAGAGGCAGGGGCCCGGGTTCAGGACCTTTCTGTGTTAGGAAAGGATACGGTTATTGAAAAGGAAGCCTCCCTAAAAAGAAGTATCTGCTGGTCGGGGGCTTATGTAGGAAAGGGGAGCGAGCTAAGGGGAACCATAATCTGCAGGGGTGTTCGTATAGAAGAAGGGGCGGGAGTATATGAAGGCTCTGTTATAGGTGATAAAAGTATAATCGGTAAAGGCAGCCGGGTAAAACCGGAAACTAAAGTATGGCCCTATAAGCACATTGAAGAGGGTTCCGTGTTAAATGAAAGCGTTATTTGGGGGAGAAAGTCGTGGAAGAATCTTTTCGGCAGCAGCGGCATTAAGGGAACCCCTAACCGGGATATTTCACCGGAACTGATGGTCCAAGTGGGTAATGCCTTTGCTTCCCTTTTAAAAGAGGGGCGGCCCCTAATTGTAGCCAGTGATGACTGGAAGGCTTCCCTGATGCTTAAACAGGCTTTAATATCAGGAATAACCGGGGCAGGTAGGGAAGTTATTCACGCCGGGGAGCTGTTAGCTCCCATGGCCCGGTTTGCTTTTAAAGAAGGAAAGGCTTCAGGTGGAATTTATCTGCACAGGTCTTTAGAAGACCATGAAGAAATCCAGGTAAAATTCTTTGATGAGAAAGGATTAAACCTCTCCAAGGAAATGGAAAGAAAAATAGAACAGGCCTGCCAGAGGGAAGAATTTTCCCGGGTTTTGGGCAGGGAGGTGGGAGAGGTAAAGGAAAATTCCAGGGCTGCCTCAAAGTACAGGGAAATGTTGTGCAGGGAGGCAGACAGGGAACTCACTGGTGAAAAGGGCAACCTCCTGGTGCTGGCATTTATGGAGCCCCTGGTCTATAAACAGGTGATTCCCCTTTTTAAAGAACTAAAGGTAAAAACCCTTCTTTTTGAGCCCTTTGAGAAGGAAGATGAACTTTTATCCCCCCCTGAAATAAGAAGGAAAATAAAGGGGCTGTCAAAAATGATCAGGGAAAAGGGTGCTTCCCTGGGAGCTCTGATGGATAGGACGGGGGAGAATTTAATTTTAGTTGATGAGAAGGAAAGGATAATTGAGGGAGATTATTTTACTGCTTTAATTTCTTACCTTCTTTTCAGGGAAAAGGAAGAAGTTGTGGCTGTTCCCGTTAGTACCAGTGGAGTAGTTGATAAAATTGCCGAAAGGTTTGAGGGTACCGTTATAAGGACCAAAACCTCCCCCTCCTTTATCATGGAGGAACTGGACCAGAAGGGACTTGACTTTCAGTATGTTCTCCAGTTCGATGCTGCGGCAGCCCTTATCAGTATCCTGCAATTTTTAAATAGGGAAGAGAAAAGTCTGTCCCAGATAATAGATGAGATTCCAGAATTTCATTTAACCCAAAAGAGAATTGAATGTCCCTGGAGTGCCAAGGGAAAAGTAATGCGCAAACTGATAGAAGAATGCAGGGAAGAAAAAGTTGAACTTGTGGATGGAATTAAAATCCACAGCCCCCAGGGCTGGGTTTTAATACTGCCTGACCCCGAAGAACCTTATTACCAGGTTTACGGAGAAGGGTACAATGAGGAAGTATCTCAATCCCTTACGAATTTCTATATTGATAAAATAAGGGAAATCCAAAAAAAGAAAGAATAAAAAATGATAAGAAGAAAGGGCCTCTTCCATCTAACTGAGAGGCCCTTTCTGTTTTTGGTTTATTATATCCTTTCCAGTTCTGGTTTTTCAACCAGGGTGGTTTCTTTAAAGCTTCTAAATATCCGGTAATCCAGGTGGGGGAAAATATTATCCGCTCCGTACAGGCGATCAACCCAGTTGGGGTCAATTTTATTACCCTTAATGTCATCATATAATTTTGTAAAACGGCTTATATGATCCTTAAAGCGATTGACGGCATAATCAACCATGGTGCCGGCGTTCATGATAAACTGCCAGTCGCTGGCCTGGGCCAGAAGTAATTCCCGGGCAGCCTGGTTGAGGGCTTTTTTCTGGTATCCTTCGCATCGGGGATAAGAGTCAGCCAGCTCAATCATTCTTTCTGTGGCCTTATGAAGGTGGCGGTAGGTCCAGTCATTGGTCCCGTTAAGCCACACTTCATGATATCCTTTGTTTCCCCAGCTGGAGGCGCAAGGGGTTGATACCTGGAGGGGATGGTTTAGCTCCAGGTATTCGCTGGGAGTAATGGTTTTTACAATATCCTGGTCAAAGGCCATTTTTCTTAGAAGTAACCCTATCCAGCTGGGTCCTTCATACCACCAGTGGCCAAAAAGTTCCGCGTCATAAGGGGCCACGATTAAGGGAGGAGGGCCTACCAGTCCCGATAACCATTCCACCTGCTTTTCCCGGTTAAACATAAAGTTGCCGGCATGTTCTGCGGTTTTTTCCCGGGCAATTTCCGGCTGGTAAGGTTCTTTGTCTAAACTTTTGCCGGTGATACGGTAATACTTCAACCCGGTATGGATACGGATTCCATCGGGATGAATATAGGGCTTGATATAGTTAAAATCCAGATCGTAACCTATATCCCGGTAGAAGTCCCGGTAATAGAAATCTCCCGGGTAACCCTCCGTTCTGCTCCATACCTGCTTGGTAGATTCCGGGTCCCTGCCAAAGACTGCAATTTCCGAAGGACACAGGATAGGGGTATAAACACCGTACTTGGGTCGGGGAGAAGCATAGGTAATTCCGTGGGTTTCCGTAAAGAAATATTTTATCCCCAGGTCTTTTAATATTTCTTCATCTCCAGGATTATAAGCACACTCGGGGATCCAAAAGCCTCTAGGTGCTTTTCCAAAGGTCCTGGTGTGAAGGTCAATAGCTGCTACCGCTTGGGCATAGATTGCTTCCCGGTGCAGGCCGATAAAGGGAAAATAACCATGGGTCGCTCCACAAGTGATCAATTCCACATGTCCCGTTTCTTGAAAATCTTTGAAAGCCCTTAAAATATTTTTTTGGTACTTTTCTTTAAACAGGTAATAGCTCTCCTGGAATCGATCCAGATACATGCGAGCCAGAGGGTTAAAAGCGGAATCAAATTTTGTTCTCTGGATTTCTTTTTCAGCCAGTTCTATTAATTTTTCCAGGTGGTTTATGTACCTATCCTGAAGAAATTTATCCCCCAGCATGGAAACAAGGGTAGGGGAAAGGGATATAGTAAGGCGAAAGTCGACTCCTTCTTCAATGAGCTGACTGATTTCTTTTATAAGGAGTAGATATGTTTCGGTAATACCTTCGTACAGCCATTTTTCTTCCAGGGAAAATTCATGTTCCGGATGGCGGACATAGGGTAGATGGGCATGTAGAACCATGCAAAGATATCCCTTGGGCATAAGTTTTCCTCCTTTCTTTACATTTTTTAATCTATCTTATAGAATAACGATATAAAATGCTCATCGGTGCAGGTAGATTTTAGCTCTTCCGGGTCCACACCTTTTTGTATTAGTTCTTCAGAACTAAGATGGTAAAGGGCCATTCTCCTGTAGATTTTTTGTTGCAAGTCAAAGAGCCTCCATTCTTCATCGATAATATCGCTTACCGAATCCCTGGGAGTGGTAACAAAATTAGATCTTAGAATGGGGATAAACTCTCCCCCAGGCAGCTTTCTTCCCAGTTCAACATAATAGGTACGGTTGGGCATACCTGCATTTAAGTACCAGTTATCAGCCCGGTGCTCTAATTCTACATCAAAGGTTATTTCTGGCTGCTCCAGGGCTGACAGGTGTGTTGGAAACCTGAAAACCCTTATCATGGGGATGCTCCCATCCCAACCAAAATGATGGAATTTCTGCCTGAAATAGTTTAAGGTTCTTCCTGTTAATTCCCAATAGCTGAATAGCCAGTAAGGATCCCTTAACATTAAAAGCAGGCGGTCATCTCCATAGTAGAGGGGAAGCTGGTAACCTGAGTTTAGATTATCCCTGTGAAGTTCATGCATTTTTTCACCTCCCGGTATCCTGTACTAATTTAGAAAAATAACATTAAATATTATACCCAATCATGTACTATTTATTTGGTTATTTCTTCACAAGATAAAGAAGGTTTTTCCTTTCAGATCAGTTTAGCCTTCGTATAAAAATTTAACAGGAGGGGAAGATAATGCTGATTTTTAAATTATTTATTAGCTGCCAGAGGCCATGATAGAAATGGCATTACTGGTCCAGGAAAGGGAAGAAATGGTGGCAAAATGT
>SKLX01000138.1 GCA_007121375.1 Bacillota bacterium
AAATTTGGAGAAATTTAGAGGGCGGGGAAGAAGATTCTGTGCAGCTTTCTACCTGGCCGGAGGTAAATAAAGAATACCTTGACCATGAATTAAAAAACCGGTGGCAAAGATTGCTGGACATCCGGGAGGAAGTATCCAAAGCCCTGGAAGAAGCCAGAAGACAAAAAATAATAACCGGCTCCCTGGGGGCCCTGGTAGAAATATATTCCGGGGAAAAGACATATAGCTTTTTAAAAGAGTACCAGGACCAGCTGCCTATGGTTTTCATTGTTTCCCAGGTGGAGCTAAGGGAACCGGATATTTCTCCAGGTGAAAGGGTTTATGAAAGCTCTTTTCTAAAAGATCTAAAAATTGGCATCAAGCAGGCCCGGGGAGAAAAATGTGAAAGGTGCTGGAATATAAGTGAATCCGTTGGAGAAGATTCAAAATTACCTGAAGTTTGCAGCAGGTGCAGTGATTTTCTTAAAGAAATAAATGTTTAAAATTTTGGGTAAATTAAAGTTGAGGTGGTGAAAGAATGGAATTATTGGAAGCTATTAAAAAGAGGCGAAGTGTCAGAAGTTTTAAAAAGGAAGATGTTGGAGAAGAGGATGTAAATAAAATGCTTCAATCTGCCTGCCTTGCTCCTACAGCGGGGAACGTTCAGCCCTGGAAATTCGTGGTGGTTAAAAATCCTAAAGTAAAAAAGGATTTAGCCGTATCTGCATTAAACCAGCTTTGGATGACAGAGGCCCCTCTTATCATTGTGGCGTGCGCTGACTTGAACAGGGCTGAACGTTTTTATGGAGAGCGGGGAAGAACTCTTTATGCAGTTCAAGATACTGCTGCTGCCATACAAAATATCCTTTTAACGGCAGCTTCTTTAGGATTAGCAGGCTGTTGGGTTGGAGCTTTCAGTGAAGCCCGGGTAATTAAAACTTTAGACTTATCTCCCGGGGTAAGACCTCTGGCCCTTATTCCCCTTGGTTATCCCAATGAATCTCCCAAACCTTCCTACCGGTTTAGCCTGGAGGAAGTAGTGACTTTGATAGAATAAAGAGGAGGAAAATTAATGGAACAAGATTATTATTATCAAAAGTTAAAAGAAATGGAAAAAGAAATTATAGAGTCTATTGAAGGAGAAGTAGAAGAGGGGGAAAGAAGTTCTTTAAGAAAGAAAATAGAAGAGCTTTCCTTTTATGATAATCATCCGGGAGACCTGGGCTCTGAAACCTTTGAGAGGACTAAAGATATTTCCCTTCACGAGAAAAGGCTAATGGACTTAAAAAAGATTAAAAGGGCCCTGGCGAAAATAGAAGAAGGAAGTTTTGGAATTTGTGAAGGCTGTGGAGAAGATATAGATCGCTCCCGGCTAGAGGTCCTTCCCTTTACGGAGTATTGTATATCCTGTGCTGAAAAAAAAGAATAATAAAGTTTAAAATTACATTATTAAATTCAGGCGGTTAAACCGCCTTTAATTTTTATCTTTTTGTTTGGGGGAAGAGATATGCTGTCTTATTCGGGGAGTTTATGCTAAAATATAATAGTTAAGGGAGGGTGAAGACTTTGAAGCTGTTTTTTTTGGCTGCCTTTATTATTCTGGCGGATCAATTGACCAAGCATGTTGTAGAGAATTCCCTGCATCTTGGCCAGTCAATTCCCGTTATACCAGAATATTTTCATATTACCCTGGTTAAAAATCCAGGAGCTATTTTTGGTTTAATGGCTCACGGCCGGTGGTTTTTTATAGTGGTAACAGTGGTAGCCCTGATAATACTATTCTTTTTAATGAAGGATTTTTATAGTTATAAGTTTTCTCGCCTGGGGATAACCCTTATAGTGAGCGGGGCTGTTGGAAACCTCCTGGATAGAATTCGTTTCGGCTATGTGGTGGATTTTGTAGATTTTCGTGTCTGGCCGGTTTTTAATATTGCAGATGTTGTATTATGCCTGGGGGCGGTATTCTTCCTTTATGATTTTATAACCAGGGGGTACCATCAAAAATGGGAAGAGCTGGAAGAAGAGTAGCATTAACATTACCTGTAAAGGAAGTGATATTAAGTGTATCCCGTTCTCTTTGAGATTGGTTCCATTCAAATCTATTCTTATGGAGTTGCCCTGGTATTGGCTTTTATAGCTGGCATATATTTTGTTTCCCGGGAAGCTCCAGCTAAAGGTGTGAGCCAGGATAGAATTCTGGATTTATCTATACTCATAGGCTTATCTGCCATTATAGGGTCCCGTTTGGCTTTTGTGATGTTAAACTGGTCTTATTATGCCAGGGATCCCTCCTTAATCTTAACAGGGATAGGAGGCCTTTCTTTTCATGGGGGACTGTTTCTGGCTTTTTTAGTGAGTTTATGGTACGTGAGAAGGCATAATATTCCCGTAGGCATTACCGCTGATTTGATAGCTCCCTATTTGGCCCTGGGATATGCTATAACAAGGGTAGGTTGTTTTCTCAATGGATGTTGTTATGGTAAACCAAGCGATCTTCCCTGGGCCCTGCCTGCTACCCTGGCGGAGGAAACGTTAAGGCACCCTGCTCAACTATATGCCAGCTTCATGAATCTCTTAATTTTTGCTGGCTTACTTCATATCAAGGAGAAGAAGCCCTTTAATGGGTATGTATTTGTGGCTTATGTAGGCCTTTACGGTGTTTATCGCTTTATAATTGAGTTTTTTAGGGAAGTTGATTTTTATGTAAGCTTTCTTACCCTGGCCCAACTGGTAAGCCTTTTTATGATAGCAGCTTCCCTGCTGCTAATTAAATACTGGCCCTGGGGATGGGAGACGGTAAATAATGAAGGTTATAAATAAATATCCCGTCAGGGAGGAGGAAGAAGGCAAGAGGCTGGATGTTTTTTTAGCAGAAAAAAGTTCTTCCTTTTCCAGGTCCCGTCTGCAGGGATTAATTAAAAGGGGTATGGTAACGGTAAAGGGAAAAGTGGTTAAAAGCAATTACCGGGTTAAAAAGGGGGAAGTTATAGAAGTAGAAACGCCGCCTCCTTTAGAAACAAAGGTAGAACCCCAGGAAATTCCTTTAAACATCCTCTATGAGGATACTGATGTGGTGGTAGTTAATAAGCCTGCTGGCATGGTTGTCCATCCAGCAGCAGGTCATTTTTCGGGAACCCTGGTAAATGCTTTGCTTTACCACTGCCAGGATTTATCGGGGGTAGGGGGAAAGCTAAGGCCGGGGATTGTCCACAGGCTGGACAAGGATACTTCTGGTGTGTTAATAGCGGCAAAAAATGATTATACCCATGAATTTTTAAGCAGGCAGTTAAAGGAGCGCACCATGAAAAGAGAATACCTGGCCCTGGTCCAGGGAAGGATTGGAGAAAATAGAGGTATCATAGATGCTCCTTTAGGCCGTCATCCCAAAGATAGAAAAAAAATGGCGGTAACAGAGGTAAGGTCTCGGAAAGCCGTGACCCACTTTGAGGTATTAGAAAGATTTGAGGGTTTTACTTTTTTAAAGGTGAGGCTGGAAACGGGCAGAACTCATCAAATAAGGGTTCACCTGAGTTATATAGGTTATCCTGTTTTAGGAGACCCTCAATACGGGGGAAAAAAACAACCCTTTAACCTGACTGGTTATGCACTCCATGCCCAAACCCTTGGCTTTTTTCATCCAACTAAAAAGGAGTATATGGAGTTTTCCGCTCCTCTTCCCGAGGAATTCCAGGGGATATTGAATTATTTGCGGGATAAGTAAAAGGTAACTTAATTGAGGTAAAAGGAGCTTGACAGGGTATTCTTCCCCTGTTATTCTTTTTATATAAAGGGGGGGAAGGGTTGTGTCTTACTATAAAAAACAAATCATGGATGAAAATAATATAAACAGGGCTTTGACCCGAATTTCTCACGAAATACTGGAGAAGAATAAGGGAACAAAAGACCTGGTCCTGGTGGGAATAAAAACCAGAGGAGTTCCCCTGGCTAACCGCGTCTGGGAAAAGATCCAGGAGATAGAAGGGGTCGAATTAGGGATAGGTATTTTGGATGTAACCCCTTACCGGGATGACCTTTCAAAGGGTGAGGAAGGGGGAGAAAAAACTGGTTATCAGCTTCCTTTTTCCGTGGAGAACAAAAGGGTTATTTTAATCGATGATGTTCTTTTTACAGGCCGAACGGTTAGGGCAGCCCTGGATGCATTAATGGATATGGGACGCCCCAGGTTAATACAGCTGGCTGTTTTAATTGACAGGGGTCACCGGGAGCTTCCCATAAGGGCTGATTATGTGGGTAAAAATGTTCCAACCAGCCGTTCGGAAGTTGTAGCGGTTAACCTGGTTGAAATAGATGGGGAAGATCAGGTTCTTATTGGGGAAGAAGAAAAGGTAGCAAAATAATTTTACAGCGAAAAAACTCTCTTAAATAAGGAGAGTTTTTTTAATGGATTATATCCTGGTTATTCCTTTCATTTCCTTTTCTTCGGGGGTAACATATATGGTTTTATGGTGGTCATAAATTACCATGCCCGTTCTGGCCTGGCGGGGTTTTCTAACATGCTTTATTTTGGTATAGTCTACAGGGACATTGGAAGAGCCCGAGGCTTTGCTGTAGTAGGCAGCCAGGAGGGCTGCTTCCTTTAAAGTTTGTGGAGGGACATTTTCTCCTTTAACTACCACGTGGGACCCGGGAATGTCCTTGGCATGAAGCCAGAGGTCTTCCTTAGAAGCTATTTTTAGGGTCAGGAATTCATTTTGCCGGTTGTTTTTCCCTACATATATTTCAAGACCCTCGGAAGACAAAAATTTTAGGGGCCGGGGAGCTTTATCCCTTTCTTTTTCTTTTGTTTTTTTATGTTTCCTGGAGGTTTTAAGATAACCTTCCCGGGATAACTCTTCCTTAATATCAACGGTATCCTCAAGGCTTCCTTCTTCCAGGTTATATTTAACTCCTTCCAGGTATCTAACTTCCTCCCGGTTTTTTTTCAGATCTTTTTTAACCAGGGGCTGGGCTTTTTTGAGTTTCCGATATTTTTTAAAGAATTTTTGAGCGTTTTCTGCCGGTGAAAGGCGGGGGTCCAGAGTGATTGTGATTTTTTCTTGTTGAGGGTGGTAATAGTTAACCACCTGAACTTTTTCCTGGCCTTTTTCCGCCAGGTGGAGTTGGGCGGTAAGGAGTTCACCCCAAAGGCGAAACTTGTCAAATTTATTTGATTTTTTCAATTTTTCTTCCAGGCCTTTACTTTTTTGCCTGGCTTTTTTAAGTTCATGGTTTACCAGCTGCTGCAGATGATGTTTTAACTGGCTGTATTTATCCTGCTTTATTCTATAATCAAAAAACCTGTCCAGCATTTCATTGGTAGTATCGAAAAAAATTTTTTGATGGTCCGGGTGTTTTGTTAGCTGGATACAGGTAAAGTCCTGGTAATCTCCTTTGTCGTTTGTCAATATTAGAGGGGTTCCTTTTCCTTGCAAAATGGTTTCCCGGAGAGAATTTAAGGAATCTGCCAGGTTTTTAAGGTTCTCCCCTGCCAGTTCCCTGACAATTTTTTGAGGTTCCAGACCCGCCCGGTAAGTTATTTCTTCAGCCAGGAGGGGATCCAGGCCGTTGAAGAGGCCAATAAGTCCTCGTGATATTTTTTCGTCGGGGTTTTGGGCCAAAAGGTCCTGTAATTTAAGCCATTGGATTTCTTCCAGTTCTGATAAGTTTAGTTTTTCTCCATGGGGTGGAATAGTATAGGATATTCCGGGCATTACCTTTCTATAACGGCTTATCTCCTCTGTGACTGTTTTTATACTGCCCAGGATGGTATTGTTTTGATCCAGAAGAATAATGTTGCTGTGTTTTCCCATGATTTCAATTACTAAAGTTTTTTCTTCCACCAGCTGGAACTCGTCCCGGGTTCTAACGGTGATTTTCATTATCCTATCCAGGCCTTCCTGCTCAATACTGATTATTCTCCCCCCCGTCAGGTGTTTTCTCAGGAGCATACAGAAAGGGGGAGGTGAAGGTGGGTTTTCATTATTCTGCCCGGTAAGATGAATCCTTGAATATTTTGGGTGGGCAGAAATATTAAGTCGATAATTATTTCTTTGGTGGATCCATAAAACTATTTCCAAAGGGCCTGGTTGATGAATCTTTTCTACACGACCTTCTCTAATTTTATTTTCCAGTTCCCCTTTAACAAAAGACAAAACTATTCCACTATAAGCCATTTAAATATTCCTTTCCTGAAAACTTACTAATTGCTACATTCCAATAATATAGTATGTTGCGATAATCTTCAAGTTCCAGTTTTAACTTGCTTATGATAAAATGATGTTAAGGGTTTATATGGATAAGAGAAAAGGAAAAAGTAAAAGGCAGGAGGGAAATAATAGATTTGTGTCGAATATGAATATTGTTTACAGGCTGAAATCCTGTTTTTTAATTTAAGGAGGGAGATTGATTGGCTTTTAAGGACCTGCAGGAATTTACCAGTTTATTGGAAAGTAAAGGACTTTTACGCAGGATTACCACAGAAGTAGATCCAATACTTGAAATAACGGAAATTACGGACCGGGTTTCAAAAAAATACGGTCCTGCTTTAATGTTTGAAAGGGTTAAGGGGTCAGATTTTCCCCTGGTTATAAATACTTTTGGTACCTTTGAAAGAATGAGCATGTCTTTAGGGGTGGAAAACCTGGATGATATAGCAGCGGAAATATCATCTATGCTGGATGTTTTTTCTGCCAAAAAACTTATGGACAAAATTAAGAACATACCCCTCATCACCCAGGTGGCTGGTTTTCCACCTAAGAAAGTCAAAAAAGCTCCCTGCCAGGAAGTGGTTTGTGATCCTGACCTGGACAGGCTTCCCATTTTAAAGTGTTGGCCTGAAGATGGAGGCAAATTTATAACCCTACCCCTGGTTTTTAGCAAGGACCCGGAAACGGGGGAGCGGAATGTGGGAATGTATCGACTGCAGGTCTATGATCATAAAACTACAGGGATGCACTGGCATCTTCACAAAGATGGGGCCAGTAATTATAATAAATATAAGAAGCGGGGGGAAAAAATGGAGGTGGCTGTTGCCCTGGGAGGAGATCCGGCCACCATCTATTCTTCCACTGCCCCTCTTCCTAAAAATTTATATGAACTGGTTTTTGCCGGGTTTTTGAAAAAATCTCCCGTGGAAGAAGTTAAATGTAAAACCGTTGACCTTTATGTTCCCGCCCATGCGGAAATCATCCTGGAGGGTTATGTGGACCCCCAGGAGGAGATGAGAACAGAAGGCCCCTTTGGAGATCATACGGGTTATTACTCCCTGGCGGATAAGTACCCTGTATTTCACTTAACCTGCATGACCCATAAAAAGAATGCTATTTATCCTGCTACTATAGTAGGAAAGCCCCCCATGGAAGATTGTTACATGGCCAAGGCTACGGAGAGAATTTTTCTCCCCTTATTAAAGCTTTTTATACCGGAAGTAATAGATATAAACATGCCTCTGGAAGGGGTTTTTCATAACTGTGCGATAGTTTCCATTAAAAAAAGTTTTCCGGGACAGGCCCGTAAGGTGATAAATGCCCTCTGGGGCCTGGGACAGATGATGTTTACCAAGGTAATTATAGTGGTAGATGAAAAGGTTGATCCCCAGGATCTTTCTGCGGTATTCTGGAAAGTTTTTAACAATGTTGATCCCAAAAGGGATTTAATGGTGGTAGATGGTCCCCTGGACGCACTGGATCATGCTTCTCCCCTCCCTAATTACGGCTCTAAACTGGGAATAGACGCTACGGTTAAAGGACCCTCCGAAGGACATTTCCGGGAATGGCCCGCAGAAATTGAGATGGATGAAAAAATAAAGGAAATGGTTGATAGGAAGTGGGAGGAATATGGTTTGGAATAAAATAAAAATATATGGGGAACTGGTAATGTTTCGCCATACCATTTTTGCCCTGCCCTTTGCCTTAATGGGAGCTTTTCTGGCAGCAGGAGGTTGGCCCCCCTTTTCCAACTTATTTTGGATACTGGTGGCAATGGTAGGGGCCAGGAACGCAGCCAATGCATTGAACCGCTTGATAGATTGGAAAATTGATTTAAAGAATCCCAGGACAGCCTCCCGCCCTCTCCCCCAGGGAAAGGTTAAGCCTTTAGAGGTTCTTCTTCTCAGCCTGGTGGGCCTGGGCCTTTTAACATTATCTGCCTTTCAGCTAAATGAGCTTTGTGTAAAGATGCTTCCCCTGGTTGTTGTTATTCTGGTAGGATATTCCTATACCAAGCGTTTTACCTGGGCCTGCCATCTTGTTTTAGGCCTGGCTATTGGATTGGCTCCCCTGGGAGCCTGGATAGCGGTGACAGGAGAGTTGGCCCTGGCACCCTTTCTTCTATTCCTGGTAGTAGCTTTATGGATAGCAGGTTTTGATATAATTTATGCTACCCAGGATGTGGATTTTGACCGCAGGGAAAAGATTCATGCCATTCCAGCACGTTTTGGCATTGATAAGGCTTTAAGTATTGCCAAAATCTTTCACCTTATAACATTAATTTTGCTGGCTTTACTGCCCATGTTGCTGCCCCTGGGATATATATATTATCTTGGACTTTTAGTGGTGGCAGGTCTTTTTCTGTACGAACATCGGATAGTTTCTCCGGATAACCTGACCAGGGTAAAGGTAGCATCTTACCATATAAATGAACTTGTCGGGATTATCGTTTTAACCTTTACCCTTTTAGACCTTTTTTGGATAAAAATCTGGTAATAAAAGTTTTTAGAGGAGATGTATTCATGAAAAACATAATTGTGG
>SKLX01000072.1 GCA_007121375.1 Bacillota bacterium
CCATACCCTTAAACTCCAGCTCTACCCGGGAATATTCATCGGGGTCTACAGGCTCTAAAAAATCTCCCGTGGTAAGGTAACGGACTTCAGGGGGATGAAGCTCTACCGAAAGGATCTCCCCGTCCTCCACGGCTCTTCCTGGCCGTATGGCTCCCCCGGGGGAAAGGCGCTGGGCAAATTCCGTCCTCACCACGGGGGCCTCCACCCGGACTACCATCTCTACCAGGTCTGCCCGATGGACAAACTCCAGGCCCAGGGCTACCCGCAGGCCTCCCCCCACTACGATGAGGAGGATAATAAAGATGACCAGGGCGTCTATAAGATTTACTTTTCCAAAAAGTCTCCCCTTGGAATCAAGAATACTCATGGGCTGTTTCCTCTCTTTCTTTTCTGGTTGTCTCCCTCCACTTGTTATTCATCAAATAGGTCAGGGCCGCCAGAAACCACAGGTAAGCGGCCACCTGGTGGACCTCCCAAATACCAGCCACCAGGCTTTGAAAGGTAACCCCGGCAAATACGGTAAGGGCTCCGGCGGCCACCGCCTGCCAGTAGGGGTCGGTAACCTGGCGGTAGGCTCGAAGGGCCTGCTTTATAATGGAAATAAAAAGCCATAAAAAGGCTCCAAACCCCAGGGTGCCCAACTCCGTCCACACCTGGAAGTAGAAGTTATCCAGGTTCATGTGGTAGGGCATATCCATAAGCTCGTAGATGGGGGAATCGAAGATACCCGCCACGGAGCCCCCGAACATCCCCGGCCCCACCCCCAGGAGGGGGGAAAGGCTAATTACCTCCCAGGACTTTTGCATCAGGTACAGGCGCCCTCCCTTCAGGCTCAGCTCAATGTACTCGGGAGAAAGGACAAAGGTCAGGCGGCTGTAAAACTCCGGGGGAAGGATCAGGAGCACTCCTATCCCCCCCAGGACCAGGAGGGGCACGTATTTGCGAAAACGTATAAAGGCCAGGGCCACCAGGGCTACCAGGAGACTCAAGAGGGACATGCGGGAATAGGTCATGACCAGACCCCAGAAAAGGAGCAGGGCCAGAATTCCCGGGTATATGCTCTTGAGCCGGTTAAACTTAAAATAGGAAAAGAAAAGGTTAAGGGTTATACCCATCATAACCACCAGGTAGGCCCCGTAAGTATTGGGGTTTTCCATGGTGGAATAAACCCGCAGGTCTATGTCCTGGTGATAGCGGCGCATCTCCCAGTCGGCGGAGGCCTCCAGGCCGATGGCCTGCTGAAAATAACCGTAAAAGACGGTAATAGCCGCCACGATAAGAAAAAGGGTGATCAGGCGGCGGTACTTCTCCTTATCCAGGCCGGCATGGACCATGACAAAGTAAAGGATGACGTACTGGAGCATGGCCCGCAGGCCCGCAATCCCCACAATGGGATTAACCCGGTTAAAGACCATGGAGGCCAGTCCCACCCCAATAAAAACAAATAAGGGTGTCCCCAAGGGGGTGGGATCAAACTTTTCCTCCTTAACCACGATGCGGTACAGGATAATTCCTGCCATGAAAACCAGGAGTAGTTCATCAATATATTTTACGAACCCGGGGAGAAACTCCAGAGAATGGAGCTCCACCGGGACAAAAAGAAGGCAAAAATAAATACCCACCTCCAGCCATTTCCAGGTCAAAAGGACCAGGGCCACCACAGCCACCAGGGAAAGGGCGGTGAGAAAGGGCAGGTAATAAAATAAAAAGCCGGTAAGAAGACCTGCCAGGAAAAGGGGTATGAAGTAAGGGTCTCTTCGCTGTAAAATAAATTCCAAAGCTATCACCCGTTAATTTATGATGGAGGCTTCAGGGAATGAAAAACTTCCCCCAGCCTTTTAATCTGCTTCTTAAAATCATGGTCCAGGGCCGAATCCCGGGCCCGGGAGCTGAACTCCTGGTGAAGGTCTTCGTCTTTCAAGAGGAGAAGGATCTTCTCCGCCAGGGCTTTTTCCTCCCCGGGAGGCACCAAAAACCCGTCTTTTCCCGGGGTTACCACTTCCGGGAGCCCCCCCACCCGGGAAGCCACCACGGGGGTGGCGCAGGCCAGGGCCTCCAGGGCCACCAGGCCGAAACCCTCCTGGTAGCTGGGAAGGACAAAAAGGTGGGCAGCACTCATCCACAGGGGTATCCGATGGTGGGGCAGGGGCCCCGTAAAGGTAACCCGGTCTTTGATGCCCAGGGAGGCGGCCTCCTCCAGGAGCCTTTCCTTCAAAGGGCCTTCTCCTACCAGGACCAGCCGGGCTTCCGGCAGGGAAGGGTACAGGGAGGCAAAGGCCCTCATAAGGGGCATCAGTCCCTTTAATTCTATCAGATTTCCCACAAAAAGAACAATCTTTTCTTCCCTTTCCCCGGGTCCCAGGCCCAGTTCCTGGAGGGCTTCTTCCCGGGGCAGGGGGAAAAATTTATCCGTATCCACCCCGCAGTTTATAACTTCTATCTTCTCCCGGGGAAGGGAAAACTCCCCTTCCAGTTCCCGGGCCAGGTAATCACTGACGGCTACCACCCGCCGGGCCCTTTTCAAAATTAGGGAGGTGAGGGCCTTCAAGGGGGCATTTTTCTTCCCCAGGCGCACGTCTCCCCCGTGGGAGGTAACCACCAGAGGTTTACCCCGCAGGAGGGCCGGGGCCAGGGCTATAAAGCCCGTGGGAAAAATATAATGGGCGTTTACCAGGTCATAGGGTGAAAAAAGGAGGGCCTTTCCCGTATCAAGGAAAAGGCGGCTGTACTTGAGGAGATTATTCTTAAGGCCCGTCTTCCTTTCGGATATGGCCACCACTTGACATTTCATCCCCTCCAGTTCCTCCAGCCCCCTTACCGTTTCCTGGACAAAACTGCCGTAGGCAGGATATTTTTCACTGGGATACATGTTGCTTACTACCAGAACTTTCAATTCTTCACCCCTTACTTTTTGCCTACCCTGAAAAGGGAGACGGGGCAGGATTTATGCTACCAGCTAAGACCGGTGGTTTCCCGGACTATTTCCGCCGCCGTTTCATAGCGGTCAGCTCCCTGGACTCTGGCCACAGCGGCCTGGGGAGCTGCTTCCTGTATGGTGTTTTCCACCTCCAGGGAAACGGCCACTTCTCCCCCCATGATTAATATCTTTTCCGGATTAAGGGCCTCCAGGGCCTGCCGGGCGGAGGAGCTCAAGGCGCTGGAGCGGGTGAGCAAAAGGACGGCACCCCGGTTGGCGGCCAAAGGTGCAGCCGCCTGGGCGTCGTAGGGCTCTTCCCCCGTGGCGATGATAACGGTTTTACCGTCAAACCCGGGTATCTCACCGGGCTCCCCTACTTCCAGGTCTTTGAGCCTTTCCTCTAAGTAGCATTCCGTCACCACAGTAATATCAGAATTGTCCCCATTAGAAGAGGAAATAGCCTGTCCCCCCTGGCCCAGGAAAAAGCCTGCCACCAGGAGAAAGGCACAAAAGGCCACGAATAAAATCTTTGAATTCCTTGCCATCATTAAATACCTCCGTGAACATTTTAATTATACTTTACATAATAATTTTTTTCTACGAAAATTTTTATTTTTATTAATTCCCCTTGATCCTTTCCTCCAGGGAAGGGGATAAGGCACTGGTTCCCCCCAGGAGGTACAGGGAGGGGTAATTGTTTTTATCCAGCTTTTGAGCTACCGAGGAGGGGAGCCTGTCCGGATAGCTGAGGAGTATAGTCCCCTCCCGGCGAACGGCCAAAAGGGCCCCGCACAAGGCGTCGGCAAAGTCATCTCCCCGGGCCAGAACTATAGAAGTGGCCGAGGGCATAAGTTCCCGGGTAACAGCCACCGCCGTCCGGTAGCGGTCTTCCCCGTAAACCCGGCGGGTAGCCCCCACTTCATGGTAGACATTACTGCTTATGGCAGCCTCCCCGCCAATAACGGTAATGTTGTCCAGTTCCAGCACATTTAAAACTTCTGAAATCTCCGAAGGGAGGCTGTCCCCTTCCACCGGCAAGATGGGTATCCCCTCCCGGGCAGCATAGGCTCCCGCGGCCAGGGCATCGGGGAAGGACTCTCCCGTTACCACCAGGGCCTCCTTAACCTGGCCTCCCTGGTGGATGGCCAGCTGATAGGCTATTTCAGCCGCCGTATCATAGCGGTTGGCTCCCCCGATCCTTTCCACCTGGTAACCTTTACCCTGGAGGCTTTCCTCTATATGGGCAGAAACGGCCATTTCTCCCCCCAGGATAATCACCTGCTGGGGATTTAGCTGCTCCAGTTCTTCTACAATGCTCCCGGGAAGGTTTTCCTTGCGGGTTAGAAGCAGGGTAGCCTTTAAAGCTTCCGCCAGGGGAGCGCCGGCCAGGGCATCGGCATAATCATCCCCCCGGGCCAGGACTACCGTTTCCGCCGGATTGGAAATGAGCTGACTGATGACCGCCGAGGTGGCATAGCGGTCCTCTCCTCCCAGGCGGGTAATTTCTACTGGCTCTTCGGGCTCGGAAGGGTCCTCCGGCTCCCCGGGTTCCTGGGGATCAGAAGGTGCAGGCGGATTCCCCGGGTTTAAAGCAAAATATCTCTCCAGGCCCTGAAAGAGGGCCCGGGCCGCGGCTGCCTGAAAGGAGGAATCCGCCAGGAGTTTTTCCTCCTCCTGGTTGGAGAGAAAGGCCAGCTCCACCAGAGCGGCGGGTACTGTCGCCTCCCGCAGGACTATAAAATTGGCTGTTTTTACCCCTCGGTCCCGTCGGCCCAGCTCCTTTAAGAGTTCTGCCTGGAGGTAATGGGCCAGGTCTTTAGAAGCTGCCGTGTGGGCTGTGGCCGTAGAATAGAAGGTTTCCGTGCCGTGGGGATCGGAGGTCATAAAGGAGTTGGCATGGACGCTTAAGAAAACTTCTCCCCCTACTCTAGCCGCCAGCTTCGTCCTGTCTTCATATGTAACAGATACATCCCGGTCCCGGGTTAAATAAACCTGGGCTCCCGCCCCCTCTAACAGGTCCCTCAGTTTTAAAGAAACCTTAAGGTTTACTTCCTTTTCCGTAAGACCCAACACCCTTCCTGTAGCGCCGGGGTCACTCCCCCCATGACCCGGGTCAACTACCACCTTGCGGCCCGTCAGGGGTGAAGCCCATACCGGTTGAACCATACAGGAAAAAAGCAAAAAAAATACTAAAACACAGAAAATCCACCTTCCGCCGACAAATTTCTTGATGTTATTCCTGACCATCTTCTTTTTTATCCCTCCGGTTGTATATTTATTTTTAGTGCCTGGTCAGCTATATTATCGTCCTTCCTGATATGGAACTGAAGGGCTTTGCAGGTAGATATTTGACATAAAGGGATAAATTCCTTTTATTTCACCATAGAAATATTTTGAAATATTTTCTAAACCACAAAGATGGGATTGGAGTAAATCCAGGGGCGCTCCCCCTTCAGGAGGGAACGGTAGTGGACCTCCACCCGGAAGGCGCCCCTTTCCAGGACCTTGAAGACCAGGTTGGGGGAAGAGGACTCCCTTATAACCTTACCCTCCTTGATAACCTTTATGGTGCTCCGGGGAGAAGGTGCCTCCACCTCCAGGGCAGTTTTTTTGTTGAGGGCTATAGTATCACCGGAAAGACACTGCTCCTGGCTGTTTTCAGCAAAAAATAGAAAGCCCTGGGAAGGGTGAACCTGGTCGTTTGCTGTAAAATAATGGCCCTTTTTGAGGGAATCCATGATCATTGCCCGGTCGTGGAGGGTATCCCCCCTTAACTGCAGGGGAAGATAAACATGGGTGGTAATGGTTCGAAAAAGGAAGGGGTAGGGAAAAACCTCTGCCTGTAAGGGGCCCGCCTTTACCCGGATAGCGTGGGCATCGGTGCCCCCCAGGGCCAGAACCTTCTCCCCCCGAGCCAGATGACGGTCCCAGGCTTGCAGGGCTTGGGGGCAGGGACACTTCAGATTAGAGTTCCGATGGAGATAGATGCTATAAAGGGCCTTCAGGAGGTTTTGGGCTCCATCCCGCCACTGGGAGGTGTAGTTCCATATTTCTATTCCCTGAAAGCCGTGGACCTCCCAGTCCTTCCAGGGGTAGTGTCTTCCCTGAAGGACCAGGGGAGATCCCTTTTCGAAGGGATGGGCAATGAAACCAAAGCCTCCCTTCTGGTTAACCAGGTCTATGACCTCCTGGGGGGCCAGGCCCCGGGTGTCCAGTTCCTCCTTCAGGTTAAAGGCCAGGTAGTGGTGGTCCTCCTGGTTCAGTTCTGTACCAAAAAGAACCAGGGTGCTGTCGTACCATCCCTCCCTGCCTTCCAGGTAGCCCTTCATATTCTGGTGGTCAGTGATAATAACAAAATCCAGGCGGGCCTCCCGGGCAGCCCGGGCAATTTCTTCCACGCTGCCGGTTCCGTCGGAATAATTGGAGTGAATGTGGACACTGCCAACATACTCGTACATTTTTCTACCCCACCCCCGAAAAGTTTTATGTATACTTTCTCCTTTAAAGAAAATAAATCCTTCTCTTTAGATAATATTTACAAAATCTTTGCAAATAAAAAGGCCCCGAAAGGAGCCTTAATTTAGAAAAATATTCATTTAAAACTCTTTGGTCTTTCCCCATTCTTCGGCAAAAACAATCTCCGAAAGTTCCTTGCGGGGCTGGTCTTTAGGTTCTTTGGCCGGGTACCCCAGGGGGGTCATGGCCACTACCCGGTAAGGGTCAGGTATATTTAGGAGTTCCTTGATGGGATCCTCCTTGAACCAGGCTACCCAGCAGGTGCCCAAACCCTGGGCAGCTGCCGCCAGGACCAGATGATCCATGGTAATCCCTGCATCCACCAGGTAATATTCCTTTCCCTGGCTAACCCCCGACTCTTCGGGATTGGCACAAAGGACCACCGTCAGGGGAGCCTGTACTATACCCCCGCGGGCAGGGTTGGCTGAGGGCAGGGATTCCGCCAGCTTTTCCCGGTTTTCTTCCTTTTCCACCAGAATGTATCTCCAGCACTGGAGGTTTTTCCAGGAGGGAGCCTGCCGGGCCGACTCCATGACCTTTTTCACCACCTGGTTATCCACCGGGTCGTTAAGGTATTTCCTGACACTTTTACGGGTGTTAACAACTTCTTCAATAACCTTTTCCCAGCTGATAATAACCACTCCTTTCTTTTTTCTTAAAGAAGGGATGCTACTTTACGCCTGGTGATCAGGCTGGGAATCATCTGGTCCAGCCTTTCCAGGACTTTACCCGTACCCCGGGCCACACATCCTATGGGTTCCTCAGCTATATAGGCGGGGACCTGGGTCTCCTGGCTTATAAGGTCGTCCATGCCGTGGAGCAGGGCTCCCCCTCCCGTAAGAACTATTCCCCGGTTAATGATGTCTCCCGCCAATTCCGGGGGAGTCTTTTCCAGGACCTGCTTGATGCAAGTTACGATGTGTTCCAGGGGTTCGTCAAAGGCCTCAGACAGGTGGGAGGTGGTTATGTCCAGGGAGCGGGGAAGGCCCGTAACCAGGTCCCGGCCCCGGATAGCCATGGTTACTTCTCCCTGGGGACAGGCAGAGCCTACCTTCACCTTGAGGGCTTCTGCCGTCCTCTCCCCTATGAGGAGGTTGAACTCCTTTTTAATGTAGCGGAGGATGGCATCGTCGAACTTGTCCCCTCCAATCTTAATACTTTCACTTACCACTATTTCTCCCAGGGACAGGACGGCCACATCGGTGGTACCTCCTCCTATGTCCACCACCATATGACCGCTGGGATCAAATATTTCCAGGTCTGCCCCCAGGGCTGCCGCCCGGGGCTCTTCAATGAGGAAGGTCTGGCGGGCCCCCGTCCGGTTCACCGCCTCCAGGACAGCCTTTTGTTCCACGGCGGTAGTCCCCGTGGGAACGCAAACTACCACCCGGGGACGGAAGAACATCCGCCGGTTAGATACCTTATAGATAAAGTGCTTCAACATCGCTTCCGTTACGTCAAAGTCAGCAATAACCCCCTCTTTCAGGGGCCTGGTGGCTACAATATTCCCCGGGGTCCTTCCCAGCATCTGCTGGGCCCCCTTACCTACGGCCAGCACCTTGTTACTTCCCTGCTCAATGGCCACCACGGAGGGTTCGTTAAGGACGACCCCCCTGTTTCTAAGAAATACTAGCACCGTGGCTGTGCCCAAATCTATGCCCATGTCTGCAGATATACTCACGTTCACCAATTTTGAAATCCCCTTTCCCGATACTTGTCCCCAAAATTATTTATATAATTTGCAGTGTTATATATTTCTATTTAATTTTAACATATCCTTTTTTTCCATGTTAAACTTTAAGGGCCAGATATTTCTTTTTGGTGGCTTCTCCTCCCCTTATATGGCGCTCCAGTTTGTTTTGTTCCAGTATTTTTTTTATTTCTCCTGCATAGGAAGGATTAATTTGAGGAAGCCTTTCCGTTACGTCCTTATGGACAGTGCTTTTGCTTACTCCAAATATTTTGGCTACCTGGCGTACCGTAGCCTTTGATTCCAGGATATAGCTGCTTATTTCCATTACCCTCTGCTCTATGTAACTTTGCATTTAGCCGCCCCCTTGTTCTATCCTAATTTTATATTTATGAAGGGTTTAACCCGTTGATGACAATGTTAATACGTAAAAAGGAAGTCAGATTTTAGACCGACTTCCTGAAAATACTATATTAATCCCCTATCAAGGAAGATATTCCATAGGATCCCGGGATATATCCCCTTCCCTGACTTCAAAGTGGAGATAACTTCCCGGGGAAGCATCTAAAAGGGCTGTTTCTCCCACCAGGGCTATTTCCTGCCCCTTTTTTACCTCCTGGCCTTCTTCTACCCGGGCCTGGGCCAGGTTCCCGTAAAGGGTTATGAGATCTCCCGGATGGGACAGGACAACCACTTCACCCAGGGCCGGATCCAGGGTAACTTTTTCTACCCGACCCGAAAGAGCAGCCTGGACAGAAGTCCCTCGGGGAGCTTTAAGGTCTATCCCCTGGTGGAGGCGGTACTGGTTTCCTACCTGGTAGACCTGATGATAATGGGCAAGGATTTCTCCCTGGAGGGGCCACATAAAATTCTCCCTTTCCTGGTCCAGGGCTGGTTCCTCCTCTGCTGCTTGTCCTTCTTCCCTCTCCTCTGTAACTTTTTCCTCCCGTGGGTAAAGGATTACTTCCCGGGACTCTTCCTCGCCTTCTTCCTGTTGGGCCTCCCCGTTCTCCAGGAGGGCCTCCATGCCCCCGGGAGAAGGGGAAAACCTCTCTGCCCTTTGCCCCTGCCCCAGGATAAATCCCGTCATAATTACTATTAGCAGGAGGAGGTAGGCTCCCAGTATCCTTAAGTGCCTCCTTTTAGTGGAGGCTTGTTCACTTTTCGCCCGGGGAGGGGAGTCCTCACTGGAGGAAGTCCTGAAGTTTTTTACCAATTTTCTCAGCCCAACCAGTGCCTTTTCCCACGCTTCTCTGATACTTTCCAGTTTCTCTTTCATTTAATACTCACCTCAGGGAGTATTATTTACCCACCCCCATAAAAATATTCATGGCTGTCAATAATTTCTGTCCCCTGGTAGTAGTGGTTAAGTATCTCCTGGTAGCTGTGGCCCTCCCGGGCCATGCCGTCGGCACCGTACTGGCAAAGACCTACCCCGTGGCCGTAACCCCGGGTGCTGAAAATTATGTTGTCACCTTCAACTCGCCAGCTGACCCGGGTGGAGGGAAGGTTTAAAAGGCTTCTCAGTTCATGGCCTGTAAGGCTCAAATTGTTCAAGCGCAGGTCCTGGAGCCGATCTGCCGAGGAGCGGCTGATAACGGCCAGATCTGGGGAAGTATAGGTAGAGGCAGAAGCAGCCTGGGGGTAACGGCTAATTAACCGGGAGAATTCCGACAGGGTGTAGGAGGTTTCCCGACTGGTCCAGGGGGAATGGTTGCAGTAACTGCACTGGATTCCTTTCAGGTAGGGAAGGGAAGCCCTCCATACCTCCTGGGAGTTATCAGTATACCCTCCGCAGGTAGAGTGGAAAACAGCATCAATTGGTAATCCCTGGTAGGTTAAAACCTGGCCTTTAGTTTCTTTTACGGCAGTTATAATTTTGTTCCAGTAGGAATTTGCCCGGGAGGAGGACCATTTAGTTAGGGCGTCTTCCCGGGTTTCCCAGGCCTGGCAGTGGGCGGCTTCCGTGCAAATATCGGCATTGTTGTGGTTTTCACAGCCTGACCCTCCTGAAGCTTCCACCCGGGCCAGGGCATAGGTCCTGGCAATAACCGCCTGGGCTTTTAAGGCCTCCTCCTGGAAGGAGGCGGGCATTTCGGCGGCTACCACTCCCGCCACATACTCCTCCAGGGGAAGTTCTTCTACTTCTCCCGAAAGATGGTCTAAAACCCGAAGGGAGGATATGGGGGTATCCTCCCGGGATATCATTTCCGGTGAAGGGGAAGAAAGGGAAGAAGGGGGAGGTGGAGCTGGAGGGGAACTCTCCCTCCAGCTCCACTCCAGGGAAACCAGGAGGGCGGGAAGGCAAATAACAAAGGTAAAGAGGGTGAGGATAAGAAAGGCAGCATACCTGGACATGTTTTTCTCCTCCCATAAGTTTACTTCTTTAATATATGCCCCTTAAAATATTTTATGAATACTTTTAGGGAAAAATAAAAAAGGACAAAAAATACCCCTTCACTGAAGTGAAGGGGCTTCCTTTTTTATATTTATTATACTCCTACTTTTTCCTTTTCTAATGCTTCCAAACGAGTTGTGGCACGTCTCAAGGACATTTCCGCCCGGTAATAATCTATGTCTTCCCTCTGGGCTGCCAGTCTCCTTTCGGCCCTTTCTTTGGCTGCCCTGGCCCTTTCTACATCAATTTCTCCGGGTTTTTCTGCTGCATCGGCCAGTATGGTCACCTTCTCGGAGGTAACTTCCATGAAGCCTCCTCCGCTGATGGCAATGTGGCTGAAGCGGTCACCCTTTTTAAGGCGCAGCAGGCCAATCTTAAGGGCGGTAATAAGGGGGGAGTGGTTGGCAAGAATACCTATATCGCCGTCCACAGCCCTGGCTATGATCATGTTTACTTCTTCCCTGTAAACAACCCGTTCGGGAGTTACCACCTCTACAAAAAATGTGGATGCCATTTTAAAACCCTCCTATTGTTTACCCCTTGTGCTGCATCTCTTACTCGGACTTTTCATGTTTTTCTCTGGCTTCTTCGATGGTTCCTACCATGTAAAAGGCTGATTCGGGCAGGTCGTCGTGCTTACCCTCCAGCACTTCTTTAAAGCCCCTTACCGTTTCTTTAAGGGGAACATATTTTCCGGGCATGCCGGTAAACTGCTCAGCCACAAAGAAGGGCTGGGACAGGAACCTCTGGATCTTACGGGCCCGGTTAACGGTCAGTTTATCTTCGTCGGAAAGTTCTTCCATACCCAGGATAGCGATGATATCCTGGAGTTCCCGATAGCGCTGAAGAACCTCCTGAACGCCCCTGGCTACCCGGTAATGCTCTTCACCCAGGATCCTGGGGTCCAGGATACGAGAGGCGGAGGCCAGAGGATCAACGGCGGGGTAAATTCCCAGCTCCGCAATGGACCTCTCCAGATAAGTGGTGGCGTCCAGGTGAGCAAAGGTCGTGGCCGGCGCCGGGTCGGTGGGGTCATCAGCAGGCACGTAAATAGCCTGGATAGAAGTGATGGACCCCTTCTTGGTGGAGGTAATACGCTCCTGAAGTTCACCCATCTCCGTCTGCAGGGTAGGCTGATAACCCACGGCGGAAGGCATCCGGCCCAGAAGGGCGGAAACTTCCATACCCGCCTGCACGAAACGGAAAATGTTATCGATAAAGAGGAGCACGTCCTGGCCGGCCAGGTCCCGAAGGGATTCGGCCACGGCAACTCCCGTCAGTCCCACCCGCAGGCGGGCGCCGGGAACCTCCGTCATCTGTCCGAAAACCAGGGCGGTGTTCTTGATAACCCCGGATTCTTTCATCTCCAACCACAAGTCGTTACCTTCCCGGGTTCTTTCTCCCACTCCGGCAAAGACAGAATATCCTCCGTGCTCGTAAGCAATGTTACGGATTAGCTCCATAACAACAACTGTTTTACCAACACCGGCTCCGCCGAAGAGACCGATTTTACCACCTTTAGCATAAGGAATTAAGAGGTCAACCACCTTAATCCCCGTTTCAAAGATCTCCGTGGCAGGCTCCTGGTCCACAAAGGCAGGAGCAGGCCGGTGAATGGGATAGTGCATATCAGTTTCTACTTCTCCCAGTTCATCAAGGGGCTCACCAATTACGTTTATTAGTCTTCCCAGCATACCCTCCCCTACGGGGACGGTAATGGGACTACCGGTAGACTTGGCTTCCATGCCCCTTACCACACCCTCGGTGGGCTGCATGGATACCGTCCTTACGGCGTTATCCCCCAGGTGCTGGGCCACTTCCAAGGTCAAATCCAGATCCTGGTCTGGATATTCCAGTTTAATGGAATCGTGAATTTCTGGTAGGTCTCCGGCAGTAAATTCTATATCTATAACAGGTCCGATAACTTGAATGACCCTGCCAACTTTTTCACTCATATTCTAGTTTTCCCTCCTTCATACTTCATTAGTTATTTCCATCTAGCAAGTATTCTTTAGCCTTCTGCGGCCATGGCTGCATTGGATACCTCCAGGATTTCCTGGGTAATGGAAGCCTGTCTGGCCCTGTTAAGCTGCATGGTCAGATTCTCTATCATCTCATCGGCATTATCCGTAGCATTTCTCATGGCGCTCATCCTGGCGGCATGCTCCGAGGCCTTGGCCTCTAGTAGGGCATGGTATATCAGGTTTTCAATATATTTAGGCAGAAGGGTATGGATAATGGTTGCCTCATCGGGTTCAAAGGAATAAAGAGCCTTAGCACCCTTCTTTTCTTCCTCTTTTCCTGGCTCCTCGGACACGGGTTCCATGGGCAATAGTTTTACAATACGAGGATCGTGCCTGGCGGGGTTGATAAACTCCGTGTAAACCAGGAATAGTTCGTCAAATTCCTCTTCCCTGAAGCCCTGGACCACTTCCTGTCCGATATTTTTAATCCTTCTCCACTCGGGATAATCTTCTATATCCAGGTGAGTGGAAAAAAGCTGGTAGTTACGGCGTTTATAATAGTCCCGAACCTTTTTACCTACCGCAGTAATTTTGGTTTTAGCGGGATCTTCCATATAGGAAGTGGCAAAGCGCAGCAACCCCGAGTTGTAGCCTCCGCAAAGGCCCCGGTCAGCGGCTATTACCAGGAACCCTGAGTTTTTAACTTCCCTTTTCTCCACCAGTTCATGCTGCAGGTTGGGCATATGGCTAACCAGCCGGGAAACGATACCCTTCATCTGCTCCGCATAAGGGCGGGCGGATTCGGCTCTTTCCTGGGCCTTCCTGAGCTTGGCGGCAGCCACCATTTCCATGGCCCGAGTAATCTGCTGGGTATTTTTAACACTTCTAACGCGTCGTCTAATTTCCCGTAGAGCTTTCATTTAGTCACCACCTTTTCTCTTCACCGGGTTAGGACTCGGTTACCGTTGCTGTTTCCTGGGATACCATAAACTGGCCTTTAAATTCTTCAACGGCCTTTTTAAGCTTTTCTGCTGTGTCGTCATCCAGAGTCATAGTTTCTTTGAGGGTTTTACCCACGTCAGGATGGTTCATTTCCATGAACTGAAGGAATTCTTTTTCAAAACGGCTTACTTCCTCCACGGGTATATCGTCCAGGTACCCCTGGGTACCAGCATATATAATCATGATCTGTTTTTCAACAGGCATGGGAGCGTACTGGTCCTGCTTGAGGAGTTCCACCATTCTTTCACCCCGGCTCAGGGTAGCCTGGGTCGCTTTATCCAGGTCAGTTCCGAACTGGACAAAGGCAGCCAGCTCCCTGTACTGGGCCAAGTCCAGACGCAGCCGGCCGGCTACCTGCTTCATGGCCTTAATCTGGGCGGAGCCACCCACCCGGGATACGGAGAGACCAACGCTGATAGCAGGACGGGTTCCGGCAAAGAAAAGGTCCCCTTCCAGGTAAATCTGTCCGTCGGTAATGGAAATAACGTTGGTGGGAATATAGGCGGAAACGTCACCCGCCTGGGTTTCAATAATGGGCAGGGCCGTTAAGGAACCTGCACCCCTTTCATCGTTAAGCTTGGCGGCCCTTTCCAGGAGCCGAGAGTGGGTGTAGAAAATGTCCCCGGGGAAAGCTTCCCGACCGGCAGGACGCCTGAGTAGTAGGGATACCTCCCGGTAAGCAGCGGCCTGTTTGGAAAGGTCATCATACATGCAAACTACGTGCTGTTCATTGAACATAAATTCTTCACCCATGGCGCAACCGGCATAGGGGGCAATATAAAGGAGGGGCGCCGGGTCACTGGCGGAAGCTACCACTACGGTAGTATATTCCATGGCCCCGTGCTCTTCCAGTACATCCACCACCGCGGCAACGGTGGAAGCCTTCTGACCTACTGCCACGTAAATGCAGTAAATATCCGAATCCTTCTGGTTAAGGATGGTATCAATACAAATAGCCGTCTTACCAATTCCCCGGTCACCAATGATTAACTCCCTCTGACCTCTTCCAATGGGGATCATGGAGTCAATAGCCTTCAGACCCGTCTGGACAGGCTCATTAACAGGCTGCCGGTGGGTAACCCCGGGGGCGATAGCTTCGATGGGACGGAACTTCTTGGCGTTAATGGGTCCTTTGCCGTCGATAGGCAGACCCAGGGGGTTAACCACTCTTCCAATAAGTTCCTCTCCTACAGGAACCTCAGCAATTCTTCCCGTTCTTTTTACCGTGTCCCCTTCCCGGATTGTTTCGTAGTCTCCGAGAATAACACAACCAACACTATATTGTTCAAGGTTTAAGGCCATTCCGTAAATTTCACCGGGAAACTCAATGAGCTCACCGGCCATACAGTTTTCCAGGCCGTGGATTCGGGCCACACCGTCACCTACATAGACAACGGTCCCTATATCTACAAGTTCCAGCTTTTCTTCATAACTTTCAATTCTCTGTTTGATAATAGCACTAATTTCATCTGGCCTTACACTCATTCTCCCTTGTCACCTCATTTCATTTAGACTTAGAGACTGCCCTGGGTTATGTTATCATACATCTGGGCCAGCCTGCGGGTAATGCTGGCATCCAGAACGGAATCACCAATCTTGGTGATCACCCCTCCTATAATGGAGGGATCGGTTTTCATAACCAGGCGAACCTCTTTACCCGTATATTTTTCCAAAGCTTTCTTGATTTCATTTTTTAGCTCGTCCCTTACTTCTATGGCCGTTGTTACTTCTGCTATAGCCACGTTTCGGGTGTAATTAGCCAGGCGCACATATTCCATAAAAAGCGCCTCAACTATATCAAATCTCTTCCGGTCCACTAAAAGCTTCAGGAGATTGACGATTTCCGGGTTCTCCAGTCCCTTAAAGATGTCTGCAACGATTTCCTTCTTTTCTTCTCTGTCCAGGAGGGGATGCTCTAATACCGCCTTGATCTTATCGTTTTCCTTTAGAAAGTCCACTACTATTTTTAAGTCTTCTTCCAGTTCATTGATCTTGTTTTTCTCCTGGGCATAAGAGTGGAGGGCAGAAGCATATTTGTTAGCTATCGCTTGTACCGTCATTGTATTCCCCCTACCTCGTCAAGGTAATCCTTGATAAGTTTTTCCTGAGCAGCATGGTCGATATTTTGCGCCAAGATTTTTTCCGCGATATCCACGGACAGACGGCCGACCTCATCCCGCAGTTCCATGAAGGCCCTTTCCTTTTCCAGGTTAATTTCCTTTTTGGCCTGCTCAATAAGGTTCTGCCCCTGCTTTTTAGCTTCAACCTTGGACTGGTTTATCATTTCATCACCCTGCTTGGTAGCCCGGGCCATGATGTCCGAAGCTTCCTGCTTGGCTTCCTGGAGCTGCTTCTCGTACTTTTCCCGGGTTTTCCTGGCTACTTCCTTATCCTTTTCCGCTTCTTCAATAGAATTAGCAATTTCATCACGCCTCTTTTCCATGAAGCCGGCGATAGGCTGATAAAGGAGCTTTCTTAAAAGCAGGTATAAGATTACAAAGTTTACTAGCTGAAAGGCATATTCTATACTGAATTCAACCACATTTTTTCCCCCTTTCGTTTACAGTTTGCTGTTCCCTGGGATAAACCACCAGGGGATCCCCAAAAATTAAATAATGGCACTATTTTACATGAAGGGGTTAGCGAACAGCAGGATAAGGGCAACAACGAGAGCATAAATACCGGTTGTTTCAGCAACAGCCTGACCAAGAAGCATGGTTCTTAAGATATCACCCTGGGCTTCAGGCTGACGACCAACGGCTTCAGTACCTTTACCAGCAGCGTAACCCTGACCAATCCCAGGACCAATACCTGCGATCATAGCAAATCCTGCACCTAAAGCGGAAGCGGCCATAATAATAGTTGTAGCATCAATATTCATTAATTATTCCTCCCTTTATTGTTTATTTACATTTTATTACTTTAATTTTAAGTACTCAGTAAGGCAATTTTATGCCTTATTAATAACCTGCACTAACACTTATAATTTACGATAATCTTCTTTATCCTACACAACGACACTAGTTTCTCTACTTTCTCTGCGGTGTTCTCTTACGGGCCCTGAGCCTGGAAACCCCTCCCTTCGACAAAAATGTGCCTTATAATTTTTTAACTCCCTCTCCCTTAACTTTCCTATCCCTCCATACCGATGGTTATATAGGTCATGGTAAGCATAACAAAAATAAATGCCTGGATTAGACCTACAAAGACATCAAGGTAGAGGTGGGGAATGATGGGAATCAGGATAGGTGCGAAATGGTATAGAAGGCCCAGCATAACCACGCTTCCCAGCATGTTTCCGAATAGACGGAAACCTAAAGAGACGGGGTTCGCCAGTTCCGAGATGACGGTCAGCGGCACGAGAAAGGGTATGGGTTCAAAGAAGCTCTTGAGGTAGCCCCCGACACCCTTTTCCTTTGCTCCATAATACTGGGTTAAGAGAAAGGTGAGTACTGAGAGGACAAAGGTGGTATTTAACGAGGCTGTGGGGTTACGTATTCCTATGACTCCGGTCAGATTGGAAAATACCAGGAATAAGGCCAGGGTCGTCATATAAGGTGCAAAATACCTCCTGCCTTCACCCATGGTACTGTCAATCAGGTAGTGGATACCGTCAACAACCACTTCAAAGAAATGCTGCAGACCCCGGGGCACCATGGTCATACCCTTGGTTGCTAAAACGGACATGACAACCAGGGCGGCCATAATGATCCAGGTGGTAGTAACGGTTTCTGTGATGTAGTGGCCGTTAATCTCAAAAACCACAGCCGGGTCAAAATCCAGCTCGTTGCCGGCACTAGCCATGTTCACTGCTGCGTTTAAAATAATTGACATCTTCTTCCCTCCTTTATAATATATTTGTTTTTAAACCTGCATCTTTATTTAATTAAAGCCTTAAAGGGTTAGTCTCCTTTTTTAGCCAGCTTGCGGGAATATTTCAAAAAACTTTCCTGGAGGGAGGTGAACACCCGGCCTCCCAGGATAACGATCTTGGGGAGTACAAGGCCTATTACCACCCAGTAGAAGTTAATGAAATCTATAAAAATGGCGCCTATGAGGACAACTCCCGCAAAGGCTTGTCTAATTATGTAGCGGGAGTAGGTATAGGTAGAGGCCTGGCCGGAAGACATTTCGGCGGCACTTTTCACAGAACCCATGAGAAAATAAAACTTCAACAGGGCTGTCCCGGTACCTAAAATAAGGCCTAAAATGGCCGAAAATTCTTGAAAATAAAACAAGAAGGGTAAAGCTATCAAGGAGATTTTTATGCATTTTATCGTTATTTCGTACCACAGGGCTTCTACACTATTACTCTTCATGGTTTAATTACCTCTTTTTCATCAGTATCATGTATGCGCTCCTGAAACCCGAATAAATGCCCGACAATAAACAAATAATTAAAACCCATATACTATCAAGGTAATTGACCATAATCCAGCGAGCCACAAAAACCATAAACACTATAGGGGTAACAATAACCAGCCCAATTTGACCGACGAGACCTACATATTTAAGGGGACCCAGGTCAAATTTTTTTGGGGGTTCCTCTTTCTTGTTTTTTTTGGAGTTATTATCTGTCAAAAATAAGACCACCTTTTATCGGTAAAAGCATACTTAAGCCTGGCAAATACCTTTAAAATAATAGTTTGCAGGCAAGTATTTACCTCTACACTTATTCGACGGAACTTTATAAATCCCTGCTAAAAAAATTATTTTTTTTCCCCTGGATAAAGCCAGAAAGGGAAAGGGCTCGCCACCAGAAAACCCCCTACCAGGAGGAAGAGGTAGTAGGTAAAAAAACGCCAGGCCACTACAAAAATGCCTAGAAGATGGGAGGGAACATGGGGTGAGAAAAAGGTAGCCAGGCTGATTTCCACAAATCCGCTACCCCCGGGAAGAGGGGCATAAACCATAATAAGGATAATAAGGATTTGCCAAATTAAAAGATTCCAGTATTGAAACTCCAGACCCAGGCCTGCCATAATCAGGGGAGGCACCAAAAAATAGGTAAACCAGTAACCCAGGGTGAGGAGGGCTGGCAGCATCAGCTTCCTTTTCCTTCCCCTTCCCAGGCGGGCCAGGGAGTCCTGGAACTGTTCCCCCTCCCGGCGAAGGCCCAGGAAAAAATCCCTTAAAGAGGGTGAATCTGCTACCTTCCTCAGAAAGGGAAGGGATTTCAAAAAACCAAAAAAAGCAATTACCCTGCGGGGGTACAGGAGAACCACCAGGTAAAGGGGGGAGGAAAGGATCAGCAACAGGAGGGCCAGGCGAAAAAAATAATTCATGGCCAGGCCTCCCTCAACCCTCCCCTGGTACAGGGCAAAAAGAATAAGACCTGTCACCAGGAAAAATGATTTGGTCAGGATGTTACGTATAATTAAAAGGGTAGTGGTGGTGCCCAGGGAAACCCCCTGCCGATGAAAATAATAAAGGAGGGAGGGCCATTCCCCTAAAGCCATGGGGGTTATCCCCGCAAAGAAAAAGGAGCTTAAAAATATTTTGACACAATCCAGGAGTCCCGGTATTCCCGGAGCCCCCTCCCTCTCCACCCCCTTAATAATGAGGTGGAGCCGCAGCCCTTCCAGGAACCAGGCAGCCACTACTGTCAAAAAAGCTAAAAAGAGGTAATGGGGCTGGACCCTTTGGAGGCTTTCATAGGTTTCCTGGGAAAAGGTAAAGTAAAGGATAAGTCCCATGGCCAGCAGGCTGACCAGAAAGGAAAGGAAAAGGCCCTTCTTCTGGCGGGAAGTAAAATTGATGCTCAATTATCTATCACCACCTGGTTTTCCCGCATCAAAAATATGTTATGCCTGAAGGGACCAAATTATTACCCTTTAAGGGAAAAGAAAAAGGGGAGCTAAGGGTTAAAGGGAGGAGGTAGTTGGGAGGAAAGGCCAAAGGAATGGAGGAGGATATCCCGGATGCGGGGAGAGGCTTTTCCATCCCCGTAAGGGTTTACCGCCCGGGCCATACTTAAGTAATCCTCCCCATCCTGGAGGAGCTGGGCCCCTCCCCGGTAGACCCTTTCCCGGTCCCTTCCCACCAGGCGCACTGTGCCCCTTTCCACAGCCTCGGGGCGCTCGGTATGCTCCCTTAATACCAGGACAGGCTTCCCCAGGGAAGGGGCCTCCTCCTGGATTCCCCCCGAATCGGTGAGGATCAGGTAGGAACGGGCCATAAGGTTATGGAAGTCCCCTGTGGCCAGAGGCTCCAGCAGGTACACCCGGTCCTTATCTCCCAGAAACCTTGAAACTGTTTCCCGGACTGCCGGGTTTTTGTGGACGGGAAAAACCAGGCAGGTATCGGGAAAATTATCCACCAGATCCGCCAGGGCCTGACATATTTCCTCCAGGGGCCGGCCCAGATTTTCCCGGCGATGGGCCTCCACCAGGATAACCCTCTGGTTTTCATAGTCCAGGTGGTTCAGTTTTTCTTCTTCAAAGAGGTGGTCTTCCCCCACCGTAGTCTGGAGGGCATCAATGACGGTATTGCCCGTAACAAAAATGGATTGGGGGTCTACCCCTTCCCCCAGTAGGTTTTGGGCTGCCCCCCGGGTGGGAGCAAAGTGGAAATCCGCCAGGACCCCCGCCAGTTTCCGGTTCATCTCTTCGGGGAAGGGGGAATACTTTTGAAAGGTGCGCAGACCCGCTTCCACATGCCCCACCTTAACCTGCTGGTAATAGGCTGCCAGGCTGGCGGCAAAGGTGGTGGTGGTGTCCCCGTGGACCAGGACCAGGTGGGGCTTATCCTTCAAAATAATTTCTTCCAGTCCCTCCAGGGCCCGGCAGGTAATCCCCGAAAGGGTTTGACGGTCCTTCATGATGTTCAGGTCTTCCTGGGGAACCAGGTTGAAGAGGTTTAAAACCTGGTCCAGCATCTCCCGGTGCTGGGCAGTAACGCACAAACGGCTTTCAACCCCCGGGGTTTCCTTAAGGGTCCTGACCAGGGGAGCCATTTTTATAGCTTCGGGACGGGTGCCAAATATTGAAAGTATTTTTAAGGTTTCCATCAGGTAATCCACTCCACCTTTCCATCTCCCTTCCAAATTTTAACGGTGATTCCCGCTTCCGTTAAAAAGTCCATGGCCCGGGAGTCGGGGTAATTGTCCTGGATAATAATGCCCTTCACCCCGGCATTTATAAGCATTTTGGCGCAGAGGATGCAGGGCTGGTGGGTAGCATAAAGAACAGAATCCTTGATGGAAAAACCGTGGAGGGCTCCCTGGATAATCACATTTTGCTCCGCATGAAGCCCCCGGCAGAGCTCGTGGCGCTCCCCCGAGGGAATATTCATCTTGTCTCGCATACAGCCCACCTCATCGCAGTGCTTCATCCCCGATGGAGGACCGTTATAACCTGTGGCCAGTATCCTTTTGTCCTTGATGAGAAGTGCTCCTATCTTCCTGCGCAGGCAGTTGGACCTGGAGGAAACTACCCGGGCAATCTCCATAAAATAAGCATCCCAGCTGGGCCGCATTCTTCATTCCTCCCCTGATAAAAATGATAAAAATACCGGCTTTTTCCCCTGCCGGTTTAAAATATAGTATAAGTACTTTTTATTTACGTATAAAGACGAAACTCCTGGCAAAGTTCATCGACCTGGTCACAAACCCCTTTTAGGACCTTTTCCTCCTTCCTGCCCTTCATAAGGGTACGGTCTATAAGTTCTGCTATCCTTTTCATTTCCTCTTCCTTCATCCCCCGGGAGGTTACCGCAGGGGTCCCTATGCGCAGGCCGCTGGTGACAAAGGCCCTTTCCGTATCATAGGGCACGGCATTCTTGTTGACGGTGATACCTACCCGGTCCAGAGTCTCCTCGGCTTCTTTACCGGTAATGTTTTTATTTCTCAAGTCCACCAGGACCATATGGTTGTCGGTACCCCCCGAAACCAGATTATATCCCCGTTCCACCAGGGCCTGGGCCAGAACCCGGGCATTTTTCAACACCTGCTGCTGGTAAAGGGCAAACTCCGCCTGGAGGGCCTCTTTAAAGGAAACGGCCTTGGCTGCTACCACGTGCATCAAAGGGCCTCCCTGGAGGCCGGGAAAGACTGCTTTATCCACCGCCTGGGCAAATTCCTTGGAACTGAGGATTAAACCCCCCCGGGGACCCCGCAGGGTTTTATGGGTAGTGGAGGTAATAAATTCCGCATGAGGGGTAGGGTTGGGGTGCAGGCCGGCAGCTATGATACCGGCAATGTGGGCCATATCTACCATCAGGTAAGCCCCTACTTCCCGGGCGATATCTTTAAAAATTTCAAAATCTATTTTCCGGGGGTAGGAGCTGGCTCCGGCGATTATCATGCGGGGATGGCACTTTTTGGCTGTTTCCCGCACCTGGTGGTAATCCAGGAGGCCCGTATCCTTATCCACACCGTAGAAACAGGTTTTATAATATTTTCCCGATATGTTCACGGGGCTGCCGTGGGTCAGGTGACCCCCGTGGGCCAGATCCATGCCCAGAATGGTATCCCCTGCTTTGAGGACGGCCAGGAATACAGCCAGGTTGGCTGAAGCTCCCGAATGGGGCTGAACATTGGCGTGGGGAACATTAAAAAGCTTTTTGGCCCTTTCCTGGGCCAGAGTTTCCACCACATCCACGTATTCGCAACCTCCATAATATCTCCGGCCGGGATAACCTTCAGCGTACTTGTTGGTTAGAACAGACCCCTGGGCCTCTAATACAGCCTGGCTGACAAAATTCTCCGAAGCAATCAGCTCGATGCTGTTTTGCTGGCGGTTGTATTCCTTTTCTATGGCCTCATATACATCTATGTCAAGGCGCCGCAGCGTTGACATCTTGCCTCACTCCCCTTTACCGCACTGGTTAATTATTTTCCCTACCCCCACCATATCTTTTCTCAATTTCTTCTATTTTATCAATCCTTCTCTGGTGGCGTCCCCCCTGGAAGGAGGACTGGAGGAAGACTTTTACTATTTCCAGGGCCAGGCCGGGACCGGTAACCCGCTCTCCCATGGTTAATATATTGGCATCATTATGCTCCCGGGCAGCCCGGGCAGAAAAACAGTCACCGCACAGGGCAGCCCTTATGCCGGGCACCTTGTTGGCGGCCATGGATACACCCAGACCTGTACCGCACATAATTATACCCCGCTGAAAGCGGCCCTCCCTTACCCCTTCTGCAGCCTTTAGAGCAAAGTCGGGATAGTCTACAGGCCCGGTATCAAAGGTACCTAAATCTTCATATTCAAATCCTTCCCCTTCCAGAAACTCTTTTACTCTTTCCTTGAGGGCAAGCCCTCCGTGATCGCTGGCCAGTGCTATTTTCATTTACTATTCCCTTCCTGAAAATAATTGTTTTTTCGATAAGGGCAAACTTTTTCCCTGATTTTATTCCTATAATTCTCTTTTTCCCCTCTATTTCCTGCCCATGGCATTATAAAAACCTAATCTTTCTTTTTTATTTTCTCTAAAACCCGGAGAAGAATTCCGTTGAGTTCCTCCCGGATTTCCCGGTAGGACTCTAACGACCGGCCGAAGGGATCCTCCACATTCAAGGGGCCCCTTTCCCCTTCCTCCAGAATAAACTCCTTCAAAGTAAATACCTTGTCTTCCGCCTGGGGCATTAAAGCCAGGATAGTCTCCTTATGCCGTAATGTCATAGTTAAAATGAGGAAAGCCTCCTCAATAAGGGAGGGGGTGAGGAGCCGGGCCTGGTGATGGTCCACATTTATCCCCTCCTCCTCCAGGACCTGGCGGGCAGAAGGGGAGGCCCCTTCTCCCGGCAGGGCTGCCAGGCCTGCGGAAATAAATTCCAGCCTTTCCTCCTCCCGGGAAGGATCTTTTTTTTGTATATTCTCGGCCAGAGCCTGGGCCATTATGCTGCGGCAGGTATTACCGGTACACACAAAGAGTATTTTCTTTTTTTCCTTCATATAAATGCTTCACCTCCAGGATTCCCTTCGACAATTTCCCAGGAAATAATCTATTTTCCCCCCTTAATAACCCTGCCGGAAGCCGCTTTGCGCAGCCGGTTCATCAGGGCCAGGCCTATCCCCTTTTCTTCAAAGGTTTCCGCCAGGATAAAATCTACACCCAAGCTGTCCAGGCGTCGAAGGGCGTAGAAAAGGCGGGCAGCCATTTCCGCCGGGTGATTCCGGGGGCCCAGGACCTCCACCACTTCCCCTTCAAAAAGGTCCTGGTTTTCCCGGGACACCAGGAGCCCCACCTTTTCGCCCCGCTCCCGCCTTTCCCGGCATATTTCCTTCATCTTTTCCGCCATCTGGTCCCGGCTTCCCTCCACCAGGAACATGGGAGCCCGGGGGGCATAGTGGCGGTACTTAAGGCCCGGAGAGGGAGCCGCCCTGTCTTTATAGGAAAGGTCAGGGGGAATCTCCACTTCTCCCAGGACTTCCTGGAGCTCCTCCAGGGTTACCGCCCCGGGACGAAGGAGGAGAGGCTTTTCCCCGGTGATATCCAGCACTGTGGACTCCAGGCCCACCAGGCAGGATCCCCCGTCCAGAATAATTTTTACCTTCCCCGCCAGGTCCTCCACCACATGCTCCACCCGGGTGGGGCTGGGACGTCCCGAAAGGTTGGCGCTGGGGGCAGCCAGGGGAAACCCCGCCTCTCGTATGAGGGCCAGGGCCACGGGATGAAGGGGCATCCGGAGGGCAACCGTTTCCAGTCCCGCCGTAACCTCCAGGGGAACCCGGGGACTTTTCTTTAAAACCAGGGTAAGGGGACCGGGCCAGAAACGGGCAGCCAGAAGCCAGGTGTGGGAAGGAATGTCTACCGCCAGGTCCTGCAGGGTGTCCAGCCGGTCCAGGTGTACTATAAGGGGGTTATCCGGGGGCCTTCCCTTGGCCCGGAATATTTTTTCCACCCCTTCCCCTGAATAGGCGCTGGCTCCCAGGCCGTAAACCGTTTCCGTAGGAAAGGCCACCAGGCCTCCCTGGCGCAGGAGGGCAGCTGCTTTTTTTATTCCTCCTTCGGCTTTTTCCAGGTTTTTGGCGTCGATGAGGAGGGTTCCTTTGACTTTGCGGTACATGGCTCCTTCCTTTCGGGGGCGGGAGGTTAAGGGGGAGGGAGGGATTTATAAAGGGGAAGTTGGGGAAAAGGGAGGGATTATGGGGAGGTGGGGTATATATTTCCCTTCCCTTGCCCCTCGCCCCACCTCCTGTGGGGCTCCCTCTGGTCGACAGTCTTTTCGCCATCACGGCTTCAGCCTGTCGAAACAGTCGGTCCGGGAAATATATACCCCACCTCTAGCCAGGTTCCCTTTCCTTCATTTAGCAACCATCTCCCAATTATAAATCCCCAAACCTCCACCCTAAGCTCCACACCCGGGAATTAAAACAACTTATAGGAGATCAAACAATATTCAAATAATAACATCCTTTTGGGGGGAATATATACCCCACCTCTAGCCTGGTTACGGCAACTACCTTTAATAACTATCTCCCAGTTTTATAAATCCTCAAACCTCCAACATTAAACTCTCTTCTCTTGTGCTCTTCTTATAAACAGCCTTAAATTGAAATTTAATCTTCCCCTGGTGGTTGGGTGGCCTGGAGGTGTTTATTCCTGGACCGACTGTTCCGACCGGCCGGAGCCGTGAGGGCGGGAGGCCGGTCGGCCAGAGAGAGGGAGGCAGGATGCGTCCCGAAAGGCAAGGGAAAGGAATAAACACCTC
>SKLX01000045.1 GCA_007121375.1 Bacillota bacterium
ATCCCGATGAGCCAGGTAATTGCTCAGGAGACAGCGTCCAGAATAGCTAATACACATGGCACCATGGACAAAACACTCCAGCTCAATATCAACCCTTTCCTTTATCTCCCTGATTTCCTCCAGGGAAAGTTCCCGGGCCAGGACAATCCGGGAAACTCCCTGTTCTTTCCAGAATTTTATACTTCGCCAGTTGGTGGCTGAAGCCTGAGTGCTCAGGTGAAGAGGTACATGGGGTACTGTTTCCTTAGCTAATTCTATAACTGAAGGATCCGCCACAATTAAACCATCAGGGTTTAACTCCCCCAGTTCTTTCAAGTAATCCTTTAAGGCAGGCACATGGAAGTTGTGGGGTATTATATTAACGGCCACATAGACCTTTGCCCCGTCCCCATGAGCAAACTCTATTCCCTCCTGGATTTCCTCCAGGGTAAAATTACCTGCCGAAGCCCTCAGGCTGAACTCCCTTCCCCCCAGGTAAAGGGCATCTGCACCAAACTTCACTCCAAACCTCAGCTTTTCCAGGTCCCCTGCTGGGGATAATAGTTCCGGCTTTTCCATGCTAATTTTCCCTTTCTAACCGCTCCTGGTTGGCTTTTCTCTGGTATTTCAGGTGTTCCTCCAGGGTTTTACTGAAATAATGTTCTCCCGACCCATCTCCTTTAAGAACAAAGTACAGGTATTCAGTATCAGCAGGATACAGGGAGGCTTCCAGGGCCTCCTTGCCGGGACTGGCTATAGGTCCAGGAGGAAGTCCGTAATTAATATAGGTATTGTAAGGGGATTCTACTTCCAGGTCCTGGTATGTCAGCACAGGCTTAACTTCCCCCAGGGCATACTGGACAGTAGCACAGGATTGAAGGAGTATATCCTTTTCCAGCCGCCGGTGAAAAACGGCTGATATCAGAGGCTGCTCCTCCTTTACCCTGGCCTCCCTTTCAATTATAGAAGCCAGGGTTACTACTTCATGGACGGTCAGCCCCAACTCTTCAACCCTTTCTTGAAAAGAATCATTAAAGACCTCATCAAAACGTTTTAATAAAAGTTCAATTATTTCTTTATCTTCCCATTCTATTTTAATTTGGTAAGTGTCGGGAAAAAGGTACCCCTCCAGGGAATTATCTATTTCCCTTTCCTGGAGAAACCAGAAATCAAAAGATTCCTCCCGGGCACACCCCAGGAAGGATTCTGCTGTAGTCACATCATAGTTCTCCAGCCGTTGGGCAACCTGTTCCTTGTGGAGTCCCTCGGGAATGGTTACCCTCACATAATCAACCATTACCTCCCCCTGGGCCAGTTTGTCCACTATTTCCTTTAAAGTCATGCCGGGAGAAAGCTGGTATTTCCCGGCCTGAAGCCTGGGGGCATACCCCATATAATTGGTGTATAAACGAAAGGCCAATTGATTCCTGACCAAACCCTCTTCCTGGAGAATTTCAGCCACTTCTGCCGAAGAAGCTCCCTGGGGTATTACCACCACCAGTTCCTCCTCCCCGTACCCGGCAGCAGGCATAACCTCCTGAGTAAGATGGAAGGAAACAATTAAAAAAAACAGAAGACCCAGGGTAAATATATTAAGCAAAAAACGCCAGACTTTAGAAGCGCCAGACAGTTTCTCCACCTCACTTCCTGGAGGACCATAAGCTTTAAATTATTAACCCCTAATCTTCAATATCTGTGCCGGATTCTGAGTTACCTTCCATTTCATTGGTTCTCTTTTCCCAGGCTTCAGCCACTTGCTCCCACTCTTCTTCATCTTCCACAGCCATAAGGGCCTGGCCCTGATCATCTTCAACTACCCTAAATATAATAGCCTCGTCACCGGTGCTTCCCTCATCCTCTTGTTCCAGGGGGAGAAGTATGGCATACTCCTTATCCTGAAGTTTAAGGAGATCTATCACCGTAAAGAGATGCTCATTACCTTCTTCATCCACCAGCGTTAAAACATCTTCCCTTTCCGACATTAATACCACCCTTTCTTTAGTAAATAATCATACCATACATTATAACCATTTGTTAAATTAATATCCTTCATTTTCTTTTTCTATCCAGGTAGTTCTGTAGTATGAAAACAGCAGCCATTTTGTCTATGACCTTTTTTCTCTTGGCCCTGCTCAAGTCTGCATCAAGCAGGGTCCTTTCCGCGGCCATGGTAGTCAGGCGTTCATCCCAGAAAATCACCGGCACCTTCAGCCGGGCTTTAATCTTTTCACCAAAATTCCTAGCTTTCTGGGCCTCGGGGCCTTCACTCCCATTCATGTTAAGGGGTAACCCCACCACCACCTCTTCCACTTCATACTCCTGGAGCAGCTCCTCTAGACGAGCCAGGTCTTTATCCAGGGACTTTCTCTTAATTATTTCTACCCCCTGGGCAATCAACATGGTAGAATCGCTAACAGCCACGCCAATGGTTTTTTCTCCCATATCCAAAGCCATTACTCTCATAACAAACCTCTTCTAGTATATTTTTAGACACATGTCCTTGCAGTAAGCACCACAATAACCGCAGAAGGTACACTCTTCCTCCTGGAGGGTAACCTTACCACCTGAAACAAGGAGAGCTCCCTGGGGACAGTACCGGGCACACTCCCCGCAGCCCGAGCACCAGTCCCCGATAATAAGCTTACGGGTTCTGTTTCTAACCTTTTCCTTTAAGTCTTTCCCTATTTTCTCTCCTTTAAAGACAGCCTCATTTACAGCAAGTTCCTCCAAAGACTGGATGCCCACGGCAACGGAATCCAGGTAATCCAGGGAAATAACAAAATTCAAAGCCTCCTCAAAGTTCTTTATCAGGTGGCCTCCTCCCAGGGGTTTCATGGCATAAATCCCAACCCCTTTTTCCCCTGCCAGTTCCAGGACCTCCAGCATTTCTTCCAGGGTCCCATCTTTAATGCCTATTCCCTTTAGATTTACCATGGGATGTATTACTTCTATTTCCGGAAATTTTAAAGCATCTCTTACACCCGCTACCGAGTGGGTAGATAGGCCCACCGCCTTCACGTAGCCTTTTTCTTTAGCTTTTAGAAGATAATTAAGGGCACTGAAATGTCCCTTAATAGTAAGTTCTGATTCCTGTTCGTGGAGAAGAAATACATCTACTGCTTCCAGATCCATAGCCTTTAAAGCCCTGGCCAGATTTTTTTCCATGTCCCGGGACCGGTAAGCATAAGACTTGGTAGCTATTACAGGTGGAGGGGAAATGCCTTTTAAAGCCTCCCCTATATGCTCATAATTCCCGTAAGTTTCCGCCGTATCAAAAAAATTAATACCTCTGTCCCAGGCTTCTTTAATAAGAGAAGCCCCTTTCTTCACGCTTAAACCAGCTTGAAGGGGCCCCAGGGTCAGGGTTCCGAAACACAGCCTGGATACTTTTATCCCGGTCTTTCCCAAATACCTGTACTCCAATAAATACTCCTCCTGCTAAATACCTCCCAGATAACTCTTAACCAGTTCTTCCAGGAGTTCATCCCGTTCTATTTTTCTAATGAGACTCCTGGCATTATTATAACTGGTTATATAGGCCGGGTCACCCGAAAGAAGATAACCTACTATCTGGTTAATGGGATTATAACCTTTTTCCTGAAGGGACTCATGGACCTGTTTCATTATATCCTTTATTACTATTTCCTCATCCGTTTCCACTTTAAACTTCATAGTTTCTTCAAAGGAGTCGACCATTTACTCACCCCACACCATATTTAGTCAAGAAAATACTTGATATATAAACTTATTATATACTTTTACATTTCGACAAGAGGAAATATAATCCTTTAATAAAATATTATTTTTAAGTTAACTGTTTCTTAACTATCTCCAAAGCTTTATCTATAGCCTCAGGGAGCTTTTTTACATCTTTAGCCCCGGCCTGGGCCATATCGGGCCTGCCTCCACCACCGCCGCCGGCAACTTTAGCTACCTCTCCTACAATTTTGCCGGCATGGAGGCCTTTTTCCGTTAAGTCTTTGGTCACCATGGCCACCAGTAACACTTTACTATCAACAGCCGAACCCAAAACTACTACTCCTGAGTTAAGTTTATTCCTTAGATGGTCCACCATGGACCTGAGGCCTTCCATATCTGAAGATTCAACCTGGGAGGCCAGAACCTTTACTCCTTCTACCTCCACAACCTCTTCCAGGAGGGAATATACCTCTGAAGAAGCAAGCTTTTGCTGCATCCGCTGGTTTTCCTTTTCCAGTTCCCTATAAGAATTGAGAAAGGATTCCAGGCGGGAAATGACCTTGTCTTCTTCCGTTTTTAGCTTCCGGGCTATTCTTTTTAAGTTTTCTTCCTTCTCATTTAAATAATAGAAAGCACCAGGGCCGGTAAAGGCCTCTATTCTTCTTAAGCCGGTACCAATACCGCTTTCGGAAACAATTTTGAAAAGCCCTATTTCTCCGGTAAACCTGGTATGGGTTCCTCCACAGAGTTCCAGGCTGTAATCCCCAATTTGAACTATCCTGACCCCCTCATCGTACTTTCCTTCAAAAAGGGCCATGGCTCCTCTATCTACAGCCTCCTGAAGGGTTGTTTCTTCCACCTCCACGGGGATGTTATCCCATATCTTTCTATTTACTATATTTTCAATTCTTTTAATATCTTCCCTTTCCAGGGGGGCAAAATGGGTAAAATCAAAGCGCAGCCTTTCCGGGGAAACCAGGGAACCTGCCTGATTAACATGCTCTCCCAATACTTCCTTCAAGGCCTTGTGAAGCAGGTGGGTAGCCGTATGGTTTCTACAGGTGTTAGATCTTTTATCCTCTTCCACCCTTGCTTTAACCTGATCTCCTACCCTTATTTCTCCCCTCTCTACTTTCCCCTTATGCAGGATTAACTGGTAGGGTCCATGACTAACATCTTTAATCTCTGCCAGAGAATCTTCCTTTTCCACAACTCCCCGGTCACCAACCTGGCCGCCACTTTCCCCGTAAAAGGGAGTAGCGTTTAATATTATGTTGACTTCCTCCCCCGGAGAAGCTGTTTCCTCCAGGGATCCATCCTTTATAAGGGCCAGGACCCTGCCTTCTCCTTCCGTCCTATCATAACCAATAAAACGGGTGGAATAATTTTTAAGCTCTTCAAAATCCACCTTCAAGGACAGGTCTTCCTGCTGTTCCTGGGCAGCCCGGGCCCGTTCCCTCTGCACCTGTAAATGTTCTTCAAATCCTTCTTCATCCAGGTCCATTCCCTTTTCCTCCACTATCTCCCGGGTTAAATCCAGGGGAAAGCCGAAGGTATCATAAAGTTTGAAAGCCACCTCCCCAGGGAGAGCCCGGGTTCCTTCCTTTTCCAAAGTAGAAAGATGAGAGCTTAAAATATTTAAGCCCTGTTCCAGGGTTTCCTGGAACCGCTCCTCTTCCAGCTGGACTACTTTAACAGTATATTCTTCCCTTTCTTTAAGTTCCGGGTACACATCATGCATTATTTCCACCACCAGGGGCACTGCCTGGTGAAGGAAGGGTTCTTCCAACCCCAGGAGCTTACCATGGCGGACTGCCCGACGGATAATTCTTCTGAGGACGTAACCCCTGCCTTCGTTGGAAGGAAGAACTCCATCCACCACCATAAAGGTTATACTGCGCAGGTGTTCCGTAAGTATGCGCAGGGATACGTCCTTTTCCTCTTCCTCTCCATATTTAACTCCCGTTAAATCAATAAAATGATCCAGAATAGGTTTGACGATATCTATATCATAAAAACTGGGGACGTTCTGCAGAGCCATGGCCATTCTTTCCAGGCCTGCCCCCGTATCTATATTCTTATTTTCCAGGGGATGATATTCCCCCTGGGCATCCCGGTTGAACTGGGTAAACACCAGGTTCCAGACTTCTACAAACCGATCGCAGTCACACCCCACCTGGCAGTCGGGACGGCCGCAGCCGTATTCAAAACCCAGGTCATAGTATATCTCCGAACAGGGGCCGCAGGGGCCCTGGCCTATCTCCCAAAAATTATCCTCCTTCCCCAGGCGATATATTTTTTTCTCGGGAAGGCCTACCTCTTCTTGCCATATATCATAGGCTTCATCGTCGTGTTCATATACGCTTACATATAGCTTTTCTTCCGGAAGCATGTACACTTGAGTAACCAGCTCCCAGGCCCAGTCTATGGATTCTTTCTTAAAATAATCGCCAAAGGAAAAATTGCCCAGCATCTCAAAAAAAGTAGCATGCCGGGAGGTCTTTCCCACCCTTTCAATGTCTGGAGTGCGGACACATTTCTGGCAGGTAGCTACCCGGGGATAGGGGGGCTTTTTTTCTCCCGTAAAGTATGGCTTTAAAGGGGCCATTCCTGCCCCAATAAGTAATAAAGTGGGATCATCCTGGGGTATTAAAGAAAAACTAGGTAAAATTAGGTGATCTCTTTCCTCAAAAAATTTTAAAAAACGTTCCCGTATCTCCCTGGTTTTCATATATTTTTTACCTCCTTATGGCAATGAACAGGGGGGTTGGATAAATAAAAGTTTCTGATAATTGATTGTTTACTGAAATACATTACATCAATTATATAAAAGACATGTCCCTTGTGTCAACAAAGCTCCCAATTTAGCCAGTTTAAGGAGAACTAACCTACCCTTCCCGGAGATGACTTAATACCACACGTAAAACGGCAATTACAGGTACAGCAAAAATCAAGCCTAAAAACCCAAAAAGACTGCCCCCCGTTAGTAAGACCAGAATCACCAACACCGGATGGAGCTTCAAATTTTTGCCCAGGATGGTGGGAGCCAGGATATGGCTTTCAATCTGCTGGATAAAAGTTATCATTAACACTACCTTTAAAGCAAGGAAAGGAGATTCCAATAAGGATACCAGGACAGCGGGAGCTGCACCTATAAAAGGGCCGAAATAAGGGATTATATTGGTTACTCCGTTAATTAGGGCTAAAACTAAGGCAAATTCCACCCCCAGCAATAAAAGGCCCACATAAACCATACTGGCTACAAACAAACTAATCAAAATCTGGCTCCTTATGTAAACCCCCAGGGTTTTATCTATATCTTCTACCAGTAATTTTGCCCTATCCTGGTATTCTAAAGGCACCAGTCCCAGGAAGAAGGAGGTTATGCTTTGGGGATCTTTTAATATATAAAAAACCAGGAGGGGAATTAAAAGAAGTAATAAAATATGGCCCAGGAAATTAATAATGTAGTTGGTCAACCCTTCCACGTAATTCATCATTATATCTTCTATCTCTTGTATATTAGAATCAATAACTCTCCTGATGTTTTCAGGTATATCAAAACGATGATAGTCGGAATGAATCTTTCCCAGGAAGGATTGAATTTGCCGGGCATACTGGGGTACCTGGTTAAACATATTCTGCACTTCTTCCACCAGGGAAGGAAGGATATTCATGGACAACAAAAAGATAGAAAGAAAAAAAGCCCCGTAAATTATCAGTATCCCCCATGAGCGAGAAATCTTTTTCTCCTGAAAAAAGTCCACCAGGGGGTTAAGGATATAAGCTATAATAAAAGCCGCTATAAAAGGAAACAAAATGGTTAGCAGGGTTTCCCTGAAGATATAAAGGGAGTACATTACCAGAATAATTAAAAGAAATATAATTAAGACCCCCGCCAGGGTCATTCCATAGCAAAAAACATCTTTAATCCTGGACTTATTCACCTGAACCCCTCTCCCTAATTCTTATCAATCAAGATCCCTTATAAGCCAGCGTGCATTTCTCCCGGAAAAATTCGCTCATATCAACCAGGGAACCATCATCTTCAATATAATAAATTTTCACTTCTTCTCTATTACTTATGCTAAATTCTATCAGGCAATGCCAGCAGTAAAAATGACTATTCCCTACCCGACCCGTGTCAATACTCTTACATAAAGGACAATACAATTTCCTCTACCCCTCCTGTTTTTGGAATGAATGTCAAATTATTTTACCCGAAAAAAAGAAAAAAATACACCCTTTTTAAAAAGGTGCACTGGCTGCCTTATAAGGGAAGCCTTTCTTCTATTATGCCTCCCCCCAGGAGAAGATCTCCCTGGTAAAATACTGCTGCCTGGCCTGGAGTTACAGCCTTCTGGGGCGTTATAAACTCCAGGCGGACTCTACCCCCCTCCAGGGGGTAAAGCTTTGCTTCCACCTGGGGAGATCGGTACCTGATCTTTACCTCTATTTTGGTGGGTTTTTTTATATCCTCCAGGAGATAATTTACTTCTCTCGCCGTTAACCCCTGGGCAAAAAGTTCCTCCTTCCTGCCCAGGATAATGGCATTTTTAGCACAATCCATGCTGATAACATAGAGGGGATAACCCACAGCCAGGCCCAATCCCTTCCGCTGGCCTATGGTATAAAAGGGAAGTCCCTGGTGGGTTCCCAGCTTTTCTCCGGAAGTGCTGTAAAAGGGACCTGGTTTGTAGGAAATATTCTGTTTCCGTAAAAATCCCTTATAGTCATTATCCTCAATGAAACAAATTTCCTGGCTTTCAGGTTTGCCTGCTGCCGGCAGTTCCTGTTCCCGGGCCAGTTCCTGTACCTCCTCTTTAAGATAACCTCCCAGGGGAAAAATACTTTTTTCCAGGTGCTCCTGGGTCAGGTTGTAGAGAAAATAAGTCTGGTCCTTACCCTCATCCCGGGCCTTTTTCAGAATATATTTCCCCAGGAAGGGGTCAAAGTCCAGGCGGGCATAGTGACCAGTAGCCAGGTAATCAGCCCCCAAAGAAAGGGCTTCTTCCATAAGTCTTCCAAATTTTATATGGCGGTTACATACCACACAGGGGTTGGGAGTCCTGCCTCCTTCGTATTCCTTTATAAAATAGTCTATGACCCTTCCTTTAAAATCTTCCCCTAAATCTATAACATGGTGAGGAATACCCAGGTGGCGACAAACCCTTTCCGCCTCCCTTACCCCCCGGGAAAGGGAGGAGTTATCCGGAGAGCCCAGTTCCATGGTTACACCAAAAACCTGACGTCCCTCCTCCTGGAGGAGAGCCGCTGTTACAGAACTGTCCACTCCCCCGCTTATTGCTACCGCTACCTTTTTCTTTCCTTCCACCTTTGATGCCTCCTCCTTTGACCCCTTCCCCTTACTGGTAAAACTTCTTATGGGGCCTAAACATATTCTGGATAAAAGAGTCCCTTAATATTCCTCCAGCCGGCCTTTTCCCCGGGTAATATCTTTTAATCTCCCTTTAAAACCCTTTTCCCTGGAGGGAGGAAGGGATAAATCTATCCTGACCTGTGAAGTATAATTTATCTCCCTAATCTCTCCTTGGAGACCGGAAATTTCCTTCATAACCTGCCCCACATGGTCATAGGGACAGGTTAAAAGATACCGGCGGTAAATTATTTTCTTCTGGACTCCCGCCTCCTTCAGCCCCGCTTCCCCACAGGCCCGATAAGCCCTGATGAGGCCGCCAATACCCAGCTTAATTCCACCAAAGTAACGGGTACCTACTACTACCACATTGGTAAGACCCCCTTTTTCAATGGCTGACAGAAGGGGAGGGCCTGCCGTGCCTGCCGGTTCCTGGTCATCGGAGGTGCGGCTAAGGGCCCTATCTCCTGTACCTAATTTATAAGCATAGGCATTATGGGTAGCATCGGAAAACTCCTCCTTAACCTTTTCTATAAAGGCCCGGGCCTCTTCCTCCTCCTGGCAGGAAGCTACAGAAGCTATAAAACGGCAGGCTCCCACGGGTATTTTAACCCGGGCTTGTCTTTTGATGGTTAAATACTCACCCTTCATCCCTGGAGCCCTTCCTTTCCGGCCATAATTTCTCTAACCCCTCTTTAATATTCTTTTCTACCCCGCTTTCCGAGGGAAAATAATATTTCTTACCTTTCAGCTCCCGGGGCAAATAATCCTGCTTTACAAAATGGCCGGGATAATCATGGGGATATTTATAACCCAGGCCGTGGCCCAATTTTTTCGCCCCTGAATAACCCGTCCCCCTCAGGTAGGGAGGGACAGGCCCTGTCTTTTTGGTATTAACATCTTCCATTGCTTTATTGATTCCCAGGTAGGAAGCATTACTTTTGGGAGCAGAAGATAGATAGGTAACGGCCTGGGCCAGGAGGATTTTGCCCTCGGGCATACCTATCATCTGGAGAGCCTGGGCAGCCGCCACCGCAACCTGGAGGGCCTGGGGGTCAGCATTTCCCACATCCTCCGAAGCACTTATAACCAGCCGGCGGGCTATAAAACTAGGGTCTTCGCCCCCCTTTATCATGCAGGCCAACCAGTAAAGGGCAGCATCAGGGTCGGACCCCCTGATGGACTTAATAAAGGCAGAAATGATATCGTAGTGGTAGTCTCCCTGACGGTCATAGGTGTAGGCCTTCTGCTGCATGGATTCTTCTACCGTCTGCAGGGTAACCAGCCGGTTTTCCTTTTCATCGGGGGAAGCTGCCTGAAGGGCCAGCTCCAGGCCGTTTAATGCGGAGCGGGCATCCCCGTTGGCCTTTTCTATGATATGCTCCAGGGCCTCCTCCTCTACCACCGGGTTAAGTTCCTTTAAACCCTTCTGAGGATTCTCCAGGGCACCCTCCAGGATTTTTCTAATCTCCTCCCTTTCCAGAGGTTTAAAGATAAAGACCCGGGAGCGGGACAGGAGGGGAGAATTAACGGTAAAGTAAGGGTTTTCCGTAGTCGCCCCTATTAATATCACCGTACCGTCTTCTACGGAAGGCAGTAACGCATCCTGCTGGGCCTTATTAAAGCGATGGATTTCATCTATGAAAAGGATGGTCCTTCGTCCCTCCATCCCCAGGAGTTCCCGGGCTTTATTTATTACTTCTTTAATCTCCTTAACCCCGGAAGTAACCGCATTTAACTGGACAAAACGGGCCCGGGAAGTTTCGGCTATAATGCCCGCCAGGGTAGTTTTCCCTGTGCCCGGGGGACCGTAAAAAATAACTGAAGAAAGGCGGTCCTCCTGGATAAGGCGGCGGAGGAGCTTTCCTTTACCCAGGATTTCCTCCTGGCCCACAAAATCCTCCAGCCTCCTGGGCCTTATTTTAAGGGCCAGGGGAGCCTGTCTATTCCTTTCTTTTTCCCATCCATAGGTATAAATATCCAATTCCCCATCACCTCTTCTCCTGTAAATACTGGTAAGCCTTCAATGCCAGGGCACACTCCAGGCGCTTTTTCTCCAGTTCACACCCCAGCCGGTAAGGCTTTTCCAGGGAAGCGTTAAAAGAATAGGCATTGGCATGACAGCCACCGCCGCAGAAAAACTTGGCCCAGCACTGGCGGCATTCATCTTTATGGTTAATGTCGAGTTTTAAAAATCTGCCGTAAAGCTCTTTATCGTAAGTTAGTCCTTTAAGGACATTCCCCATGGAAAAACTCTCCTGGCCCACAAACTGGTGGCAGGGGTATAGTTCCCCCCCAGGGGAAAGGGCCAGATATTCTGTCCCCGCCCCACAGCCTGCCAGCCTCTTTTTAATGCAAGGGCCCTGGCTCAGGTCCAGGTTAAAATGAAAGAAGGAAGGAGGATTTGGCCCTTGTTGATATTCCTGGAGGAGGGAGACTATTTTTTCATATTCCCTGTATAAGAGGGGCAGGTCTTCCTCCTGCAGAGAATAGGGTAGCTCCGGGAACGCCACCACCGGTTCCAGGGATATGCTCCTGAAGCCCAGTTCCACCAGGTGCCGGAAATCATTACTGAAATCCAGGTTATGGCGGGTATAGGTCCCCCGCAGGTAGTAATCCTGGTGACCTCGTTTTCCCAGGAAGGAAAGGTACCGGGAAACCAGGAGGTCATAGGTTCCCCCTCCTCCCTTCAGGGTCCTTAACCTGTCATTAACTTCCTTTCTGCCGTCCAGGCTTAAAACCACGCTAAAATCTTCCCGGTCCAGGTATTCCATAACCTCTTCCTTTAAAAGTATGCCGTTGGTGGTCAGGGTAAACTTAAATTCCTTTCCCTCTTCCCTTCCCCTTCTCCGGGCATAATCAACGGTCTTTTTTATTAAAGGTAAATTAAGGAGAGGCTCCCCTCCAAAAAAGTCTACCTCGCATTTCTTTCGGGCCCGGGAGTTTTCTATTAAGAAGTCTATCCCCCGAAAGGCTACCTCCAGGGGCATCAGGTCCCGGGAGCCCCCGAAGGAACCTTTCTCGGCAAAGCAGTATCGGCAGGCCATGTTGCAGTCATGGGCAACATTAAAACAGAGGGCTTTAACCAGGTATTCGGGAGATCTGGTATAATCTTCGAGGAAATCCGGGGAGAAAAGAAGGCCCTTTTCTTTCAGCTGCCAGACCTCCTCCAGGGCATTTTCCACTACTCCCTGATGGGGAAAGGCATTTCCCAGCTCTCTTTTTATTTCTATTTCAGAGAATCCCCTTTCCATAAGCTCTATTACTTTCCAGGCCGGTTCGTCCACCAGGTGGACAGCCCCGCTGTTAACATCCAGAACAACATTCAAGTCATGATATTTAAATTTGTGTATAAGTCCCTTTGTCAAAGGTATACCCCCTGTTAATGAAAAAAGTAGTCTAAGACTACTTTTTCTCTTTCTCTATTTCCTTTAGACAGGTCTGGTTTCCTACCGTGCAGGAAGTCTTACAGGCTGACTGGCAGGAGGTCTGGCACTCCCCACAGCCTCCTTTGTGGAGACTATCCTTTAAGTCTAAAAGGTTTATGGTTTTAATATGCTTCATAAATTTTCCCCCTTGAAAGGTAAGTATAAAATAGATTGATACATTAATAATTATAGCAACCTTTTCTTTGAAGGGCAAGATTTTATCTATTCCCTGCAGACCTTTCCCCTTCTTTATCTCCTGCCCTACAAAAAAAACCGCTTCTTAAGCGGTTTTTAAATATATTTCACCTGTTAAATTAACTATCTTCTGCTTCGTTAAGTTTTTTCACCAGGTCATCGGCATCTACACCGTGTACTGCAGCAGCTTCTTCAACGGTTTCTCCAGCGGCAGTTGGGCATCCCAGGCACTGCATTCCCATGGAAAAGAATACCTGGGCTGTTTTGGGCTTGGTTTTTAAAACATCGGCTATAGTCATATCTTTAGTGATGGTCACTTTTAACACCCTCCTATTCTTATCTATTTAATTAATTCTAACTTTTTTAAGGGGGTTAGTCAAGTTACTGCCTGCATAAATTGCCTGAAATAAAGGATTAAATGGAAAGGGAATTTAGGCTCCTCCCCCAAAATTCTTTTAAAACATTTATTTCTGCCATGAACTCCCGGAATTCCCCGGGAGTAAGGGACTGTTTACCATCAGCCAGGGCACAGTCGGGATCAATGTGTACTTCAATTATCAGACCGTCTGCCCCCACTGTAAGGGCAGCCTTACCCATAGGCAAGACCAGCTCCTTTACCCCCGTACCATGGCTGGGATCAACTACTACGGGAAGATGGCTTATATTTTTCACCAGGGCTACGGCATTAAGGTCCAGGGTATTTCGGGTCAGAGGTTCAAAGGTCCTTATACCCCTCTCACAGAGAATTACCTGGTGATTACCTTCCTTCATAATATACTCCGCCGCCAGGAGCCATTCCTCTATGGTAGCGGACATACCCCTTTTAAGTAAGACGGGCTTACCTGTTTTTCCTACTTCCTGGAGAAGCTGAAAATTCTGCATGTTTCGCGACCCCAGCTGCAGTATATCTACATACCTGCTGACCAGTTCCACATCCCTGGTGTCAATAACTTCCGTTACCGTAGCCAGGCCTACCTCCCGGGAAGCTCTCCGGAGGATTTCCAGGCCTTTTTTGCCCAACCCCTGAAAGCTATAAGGAGAAGACCGGGGCTTAAAAGCTCCCCCCCGAAGGACAGTGGCTCCAGCTTTTTTTACCTCCCAGGCTGTTCTCACCAGCTGTTCTTCCGATTCTACGGCACAGGGACCCGCCATAACAATTTTTTCTCCACCACCCAGGGTAATGTCCCTGATTTTTATTTCAGTTTTTTGGGAAGGATTGTTTTTCCTCGCCAGTTTTAAACTTTCCAAAAAATCTGGAGTTATGGTCATCAGTTTTTTCCTCCTTCTATAACCGGTAATCGGAGAACTGACCCGTAACAGCTTTTTTGAGACTGGCTACAAATTCTCCAACTTCTTGAACCAGCAGGTCTCCATTTTCTCCATACTTATCTATAATCTTCATCAAGGCACTTCCCACGATAACCCCGTCGGCATAACGGGCTGCCTTCCCCGCCTGTCGGGGAGTGGAAATACCAAATCCCAGGGCCAGGGGTAAAGAGGTGTGCTTGCGGATATCCTTTATTAAGTTCTCTGCCGAAGGGGAAAATTCCTCTCTCACTCCGGTAACTCCTGTTAAAGAAACACAATAAATAAATCCCCGGGCCCTTTGGGCTGTTTTATTAATTCTGTCCCGGGAACTGGTAGGAGCTAAGAAGCATATCAGGTCCAGGCCCGTTTCCCTGGCGGTCTCTTCCAGCTCATCCCTTTCCTCCAGGGGTAAATCGGGCATAACCAGTCCATCAACCCCTGCCTGGGCAGCTTCTTTAATGAATATTTCCTGGCCATAACTGAAAACAGGATTATAGTAGGTGAGAATAACCAGGGGGATATCCGTTTTTTCCCGAAGTCTTTTCACCAGTTCAAAGACGTGAGGAGTCCTGGTGCCCTTTTCCAGGGAACGCTGGGAAGACTGCTGGATTACCGGGCCATCAGCCAGGGGGTCGGAAAATGGAAGGCCCAGTTCAATAATATCGGCTCCCCTTTTCTCCATTTCCAACACCAGGCGCTCCGTGGTTTCCAGGTCAGGATCCCCGGCCATGATAAAGGGTATAAGGGCTTTTTCCCCTTTCTTCTTCAAGTTTTCAAATTTTTCTTTTATTCTCATTTTTCCACCTCCAGAACCTGGGATACGGCATTTACATCCTTGTCACCCCGACCGGAAAGGTTTACCACAACCAGGGATTGTTCCTTAAATCTCTCCCTTTCCTTAATGATATAGGCCAGGGCATGGGCACTTTCCAGGGCAGGTATGATACCTTCCCGACGGGATATTAGCTTAAAAGCCTCCAGGGCCTCTTCATCCGTCACAGAACCGTAAGAGGCCCGGCGGGTTTTTTGTAAAAAGGCATGCTCGGGTCCCACTCCCGGGTAATCCAGCCCTGCAGAGATAGAGTGGACAGGGGAAATCTGGCCGAATTCATCCTGGAGCAAGTAGCTCATAGAGCCGTGAAGAACTCCCGCCCTTCCCTGGCTAAGGGTAGCAGCATGGAGGCCGGTATCAAGGCCGAAGCCTGCCGCTTCCACTCCTATCATTTCTACCTGGGAATCCTCCAGGAAAGGATAGAAAAGACCCAGGGCATTACTTCCGCCCCCCACACAAGCCACCAGGCTGTCGGGGAAACGCCCTTCCTTTTCCAGGACCTGTTCCCGGGTCTCAACTCCTATTATGCTCTGGAAATCCCGGACCATTTCCGGGTAGGGATGGGGGCCCACCACGGAACCTATAATGTAATAGGTATTTTCCACGTTGGTAACCCAATCCCTGATGGCTTCATTGGTGGCATCCTTCAGGGTTTTACTCCCTGCAGAAACGGGGATAACCTCAGCCCCTAAAAGTTTCATGCGAAAGACATTCAGGGCCTGCCTTTCCATATCTTCTTCTCCCATATAGACATGACATTCCAACCCGAACTTGGCTGCCGCCGTGGCCGTGGCCACCCCGTGCTGGCCAGCCCCTGTTTCGGCAATGACCCTCTTTTTGCCCATTCTGAGAGCCAAAAGGGCCTGGCCTAAAGTATTATTTATCTTATGAGCCCCGGTATGGGTCAGGTCCTCCCTCTTTAGATAAATACGGGGACCCCCTATATATTCTGAAAAACCACGGGCAAAATAGAGGGGAGTAGGCCTGCCCCCATAATCTTGAAGGTATTCTGTCAGCTCCTTCTGGAAATCCTCTTCTTCTTTCACTTTATAATACTCCCGGGTCAATTCCTCCAGAGCGGGCATCAACACCTCGGGGACAAACCTGCCCCCAAACTCCATGAAATGACCTTTGTTATCAGGGTACATCCTTCCAACACCTCACTTTATATATAAAATTTTTTATTTTATGCAAGTCTTTCTTTCCTTCTATCTCCACCCCGCTGCTTACATCCACAGCATAAGGTTTTACCTGGTCCAGGGCTTTTGAGACATTGTCCTGGTTCAAGCCCCCTGCCAGAATAAGGGGCTTATCCCCTCTAACCCTCCTGGCCAGGGACCAGTTAAAGGTTTTACCCGTCCCTCCGGCCAGGTCCGGCATAAAAGTATCCAGCAGCCAGGCATCGGCTACAGAAAGGTAGCAATCCAGTTCCTTTAAGCTCTCCTCATCCCTTACCGCCAGAGCCTTTACCACCTTCTGACGAAACCCGACCAAATCTGAGGGATCTTCCCGGCCGTGAAACTGGAGGACATCCAAAAACCCTTCTTCGGCTATCTCCCTAACCAGGGCCGGGTCTTCATCCACAAAAACCCCTACCCGACTGATAAAAGGGGGAAGGGACCGGCAAATCTCCCTGACCTTCTCCGGGGGAAGGCGGCGGGGGCTTTTAGCCAGGATAAAACCTACCCCTTCTGCCCCACACCTTACTGCCATATTAGCCTCTTCTTCACTTTGTATACCGCATATTTTAACCCTTACCACAACAACCACCTATAAGTTCCTTTATTTTCTCTCCGGGAAAAGGATGAGTCATCAAGGCTTCCCCTATCAAAAAGGCATCCACCCCTGCCTCCCTGAGAATTTCTATATCACGGTAATCCTTTATGCCGCTTTCACTCACCACCAGGAGATTAGAAGGTATCCCTGGGCTTAATTCCAGGGTAACTTCCAGGCTGGTTTCAAAGTTTTTTAAATCCCGGTTATTAATACCAATAATATCTGCCCCCCATTCCAGGGCCTTCTCCAGGTCCTGCCGATCATGAACCTCTACCAGGGGAGCCAGGGACAGGCGTCGGGCAGTTTTTAAAAGTTCTCCCAGTTCCATCCCTGACAGGATGGAAGCTATCAGGAGAAGGGCGTCAGCCCCACTGGTACGGGATTCATATACCTGGTATTCATTGATGATAAAATCCTTCCTCAGGACAGGTATTTTTACCGCCTCCTTAACCCGGCTCAAGTCCTCCAGACTTCCTGAAAAGTAATCTTCCTCGGTTAGGACGGAAAGGGCTGTGGCACCACTTCTTTCATAGTTTACCGCCCTTTTCACCGGGTCCTTTTCCCGGGACAATACCCCTTTAGAAGGGGAAGACCTTTTTATCTCGGCAATTATAGCCCTGCCCCGTCTTTTTTCCAGGAAACCTTTGAAGTCCCGGGGAGAAGGTATACTGTCCAGTTTATCTTTCAATTTTTCCAGGGGGACCATTTTTTCTGCTCTTTCCAGAGACTTTTTTTTCTTATCCAGAATTTTTTCTAAGAACATAAGGACCTCCTGCTAAATTCCCGCAGGCTGTCCAGTTTATCCAGGGCACAACCTTTATCTATGGAATCCCGGGCCTGGAGGACCCCCTCTTGGAAGTTTTCAGCCTTTCCTCCAGCCATTAGGGCTGCCGCCGCATTTAAAATCACCACATCCCGGCAGGGGCCCCTTTCCCCTCTTAAAACAGACAGGGTAATTTCGGCATTTTGGGCCGCATCCCCTCCCCGGATCTCCTTTCTCCCCGCCCTGTTAAATCCCATATCCTCGGGCTTTAAATAGTAAGTCTTGATTTTCCTTTCCTGCAGGTGGCTTATCCTGGTTTCCGAACAGATGGAAATTTCATCAATACCCTCCGTGCCATAAACCACAAGGGCCTTTTCACTTCCCAGGTTTAACAGGGCGCGGGCTAAAAGATCCGTTAATTCCGGGGCATACACCCCCAAGACCTGCCTTTTTGCCCCTGCCGGATTGGTAAGAGGGCCCAGCAGGTTAAATATGGTCCTCAATCCTATATCCCTCCGGGGTTTAACGGCATGTTTCATGGCCAGGTGCAAACTGGGAGCAAAAAGAAAACCTATCCCTACCTTTTCAATACTGGCTGCTGCCTCCCGGGGTGTAACATCCAGGTTTACCCCCAAAGCCTCCAGCAGGTCAGCACTTCCACATCGACTGGATACGGAACGGTTCCCGTGTTTGGCTACGGTTAAACCGGCACCGGCGGCTACAAAGGCTGCCGTGGTAGAAATGTTAAAGGTACCCGCCTGGTCTCCTCCCGTTCCGCAGGTATCTACCATGTTCTCACAGTTTACTTCTATCCTGGTAACCTTTTCCCTCATGACCCGGGCACACCCGGTTATTTCCTCCACCGTTTCTCCCTTCATGCGTAGAGCCGTCAGGAAGCTGGCAATCTGCGCCTCCGTAGCTCCGCCCGTCATGATTAAATCCATTACCCCTCTGGATTCCTCTATGGACAAATCTTCCCCTTTAACAACCCGGTCGATATAGCTCTTCACATCGGCTAATTGACTAAACAAGACTTTTTGCCCCCCTTTAAAAAATTAGACAGTAATTTCTTCCCTTCTTCCGTCAGTATAGACTCAGGGTGAAACTGGATCCCCTCCAGGGGATATTCCAGGTGCCTGACTCCCATGATAACTCCGTCGGAAGTTTTAGCGGTAACTTGCAGGAAGGAAGGCAGGCTTTCCTCCTCCAGCACCAGAGAATGGTACCGGGTAGCTTCAAAGGGATCCGCCAGGTCCCGGTATATACTCTTACCATCATGGTAAATCAATGATGTTTTTCCGTGCATCAACAGGGGGGCCCTTATCACCCTGCCCCCGTAGGCGGCTCCCACCGCCTGGTGTCCCAGGCATACCCCCAGAATTGGTATCCGGAAAGCAAAGGACCGTATAATATCTATGGAAAGCCCGGCATCTTCAGGTATCCCCGGACCGGGGGAAATGACAATTCTTTCAGGGGACATTTTCCCTATCTCCTCCAGGGTTATCCTGTCATTACGGGCCACCTTCAGCTCTGCCCCCATTTCACCCAGGTATTGAACCAGGTTGTAAGTAAAAGAATCATAATTATCTATAACTAAAATCATAATAACCCTCCCTTGCTTTGTTTAAAGCCTTTAACAGGGCCGCTGCCTTGTGCTGGGTTTCCTGGTATTCCTTCTCCGGCTGGGAATCTGCCACTATCCCCGCTCCTGCCTGAACATAAACCCGGTCTTCCTTAATAATCATCGTCCTTATGGTAATGCAGGTATCCATGTTCCCCGAAAATCCAACGTAGCCTACCGCTCCAGCGTAGGGACCCCTTCTGGCGGGTTCCAGCTCACTTATAATCTCCATGGCCCTGATTTTGGGAGCCCCCGATACGGTTCCTGCTGGAAAGCAGGCCATAAGAACATCCAGGGCATCCCGGTCCTTTCTCAAAACTCCCTTAACCTCCGTTACCATGTGCATAACATGGGAATACTTTTCCACTGAAAAAAGTTTATTGGTTTCCACTGTTCCGTACTCACAAATCCTTCCCAAGTCATTTCGGGCTAAATCTACCAGCATGATGTGCTCTGCCTTTTCCTTTTCATCCTGAAGCAGGTCCCGGGCCAGGCTCTGATCTTCTTCACCGGTTGTTCCCCGGGGCCGGGTACCTGCTATGGGCCTGGTTTCCACCACCCCTCCTTCCAGCTTTACCAGGGGCTCAGGGGAAGACCCCACAATTTTGTAATCTCCAAAATCCAGGTAATACATATAAGGGGAAGGATTTACCGTTCTGAGAACCCGGTAAAGATTCAAGGGATGAACTGTTAAGGGCGCTTCGAATCTTTGAGATAGGACCAGTTGGAATATATCTCCCTTCCCTATATAATCTTTTACTTTCATAACCTTGTCTTTAAAGTCCTCCCGAGGGAAATTTGATTTAAAGGTTATTTCCTCCTGGCTTTTCTCAGGCTCAAAGGTTTCGGGAAGGGCCCCCTTTAAATCCTGCAGGACCCGTTTTATCTTCCGGCAGGCCCTTTCGTATTCCTCCTCGGGTTTTTCTCTTACCCACACATTTACTACTATCTTAAGGGTATGGCGCCAGTGGTCGTATATCAAAACCAGTCCCGCAAAGATAAAGCTTGCCTCGGGTAGTTTCATATCATCGGCATGGGGAAGGGGAATATTTTCCAGGTGATGGACTATATCATAACCTGCAAAACCCACAGCCCCTCCGTAAAACCTGGGAAGGTCCGGATCTTCTGCCGGCTTAAAGCCTTTCATTACTGATCTCAACACTTTCAAGGGATTTCCCGTGAAGAGTTTTTCCTCTCCCCCGGTAGTGACCTTTATTTTGCCCTCCCTGCTTTCAAAGTTCATAAAGGGATCCAGTCCGATAAAAGAATACCTTCCAAACTTTTCTCCCACCTCTCCGCTTTCCAGGAAGTAGGTAGGCCCCTCCCTGCGGACCTTTTGAAATATGGAAATGGGAGTTTCCATATCAGCCATAACTTCCATGTAAAGGGGTATTAGGTTATACGTCTCTGCCTTTTTTAAAAACTCTTCTTTAGTGGGTAAGATCATTTTTTATAATCCTCCTTAAAATAAAAAAACCCTTCATCCAAAAGGACGAAAGGTTGTTTTCGCGGTGCCACCTCAGTTGACCCATGTAATGGAAAAAATATACACGAGTCCTCTCATATCCAGGTACGGGATAACTGTCATATCATTTCATTAAGATAATTATTTATCCGATACCCTGTTCCTTTTAACGGTGGAACTCTCCGGTAAAGCCTACTTGACCAAGCTTTCGGTTTACAGCTCCCGGGCCCATTCAGCATGTAGTAGTAATGCCGGATTCTCACCTACGCCGGCTCTCTGGAAAAACCCTGACATACTTACTCTTCCCGGTCACAGCTTTTTGTATATATACTTTTTCATAGATACTTATGCTTTACTCTACCACGAGGGGTGACCCATGTCAAGATCTTTTTCCGATCATTTTGCGATTTTATTTGCCGAATAAAACCTGCAGCAGGGCATATGGATAGATTAAAGGATTAAATTACTCATGGAGGTATCACCCCGATGATCTGGAAAACCTTTATTACTACTTTTGGGCTTATATTCCTGGCAGAATTGGGAGACAAAACCCAACTGGCCACCATGCTAATGGCTACCCAGAGCAAAGATTTATGGAGTGTTTTCCTTGGTGCCGCTTTAGCCCTGGTCTTTTCCGCCTTTCTTGGGGTCTTGCTGGGTGCCACCTTGACCAGGCATATTCCTACCCACTACTTGCAGGGAGGAGCCGGGATAGCTTTTATACTAATTGGAATCCTTTTAATATGCGGAAAGTTTTAATATAAAATCCCCAGATAAAATCCGGGGATTAAAAATTAGTGGTGTTCTCCCCCTTCTTCCACGGGTTCCCTGAGCCATATATGAACCAGGTAGCCCAGGACTGCACCGTAAAGAATCCGGGTTACCAGGGCTCCAATATTGTTAGGTAAATCTACCTGCCACAGGGGCTGAAACAAACCCAAAGCGGGACCCAGTACTCCGGCATTTATGAAGTATAATATGGTCCCATAAGCTATTCCCCAGTAGAGGGCATTCTCCTTTTGATGAATTAAAAAGGTGAAAACAGTGCCATAAAAAGCGGCCGCTGCCAGGTGCAGGAAAAGGCCTATAACCAGACCAGTACTGGTAGCAGCTTGTGCATCTGACAAGAACAACCTGGCCATGACAGTGAAAGGATTTAAGTTAAATATTCCAGTCTGGTAAAAGAGAAGGGAAACAATACCCATAACTATACCTGCTGAGAGTCCTGCCAAAATTCCTGTTCTTAAACGATCCACCTCTAAAACCTCCTTTTATTTTTACTTATTTTCCCCCGGAAAAGTAAAATTATTAAAAAATAAAAAAACCCGATTAATACGGGCTTTTTACCTCTATTTTTTTTTCTTTTTGGAAGCTTTCCTCATTTTTAAACTTCCCTTTTCTTTTCGAACCCAATCCCCCTCTTTAACAGAGTTAAAAAGGCGGGGGTTTACGGTAAATGTCCTTATTTTTCCATTGGGGAAACGCAGGTCCAGATTGTGAGTTTTTATAACTATTTCTTCTCCCCCTTCCTCCTCACTGACCCTGGTCTTATAGTTTCTAGCTACCACTTCCCCTTCAAAAGATACGAGGGGGTATATAAGCCCCGTAATAACCTTTTTTAAAAATTGATACAAAAAAATTATAACCCCGGCGGCAAAAACCAGCAGAAAAACCATCTCTGTCAGGGTTTCCGGCATCAAAATTTCCGGTATAATTTCAGATACCATGGGATAAAACTCACCTCGCCTTGTAAATGTAATTACCCTTTAACTTGAGTCCCGGTTAAAAATATCTAAAGGCCCGGTAGGCCAAAAAGCTATAAGCAAATATAAATAGCACCAGTATACCAGCTTCCAACCTTATGCTTTCCAGACCTCCTCCCGTGAATAATAAATTGGAGAAGGCAGAATTAGCCCACCAGTGAGGAGTAATCCTGCCCAAAAAGCCCATCCAGGAAGGCATCAGGTAAACGGGCCACCAGCAACCTCCCAGGGAAGCCATGGTCAGGGAAGATATGATGCCCATGGAAAAGGCGAAGGAGGAGCTGGTAGAAATAGAGGCCGCCCAGAGGGAAAAGGCTGAAGCTGCTCCCACAAAAAGGAGAGAAATAACCATAAGAGCTGAAAAAGATTGACCAGTATAAACATTATAAATTAAAATTCCTGCTCCCCATAAAACTATTACCTGCAGAAAACCCTTAAAAAGGCTGCTTAAAAACCTGGCTACTAACACAGCTTCTTTCTTAATCCCTCCCAGAGCCATCCTTTCCAGTATCAACTTCTCCCGTTCCTCTACCAGGCCTACCCCTCCCAGGGAAGAAGCTAAAAAAACAAACATGGTAAAAAAAGCAGGAAGGGCCCAGTTTATCCTGTTTTCGGCCACAGGAGGCCCTGCAGAACGAATATTCATCGGGGCATCATGCCAGGAGCCGGGTAAAACCCGGTAATCTCCCCGGGCCTTAATTCTCTCCACCACTTCCCGGGGTTCTATTCCTTCATATCTTTCTATTAGCTCCAGGCTCCTTTGTACATATGTAACCTGATTTGTCAGCCCTCGGGCTATTTCCAGGGCGGCCATGCGGCCTGTCAAGTTTTCCGGGGAAGCATAAACTCTTATCTCTCCCCTTTCATTTTCATAAATTTTCCGGGTAAACTCTTCCGGAAATAATAAAAAAGCTCCTATTTCTCCCTTTTCTAGTTTTTGAAGGGCCCTTTCAAAATCCAGATTACGTATAGGGATTACTTCCTCCCCCTCCAGGGCATTTATCAGTTCCTGGCTAATTTTTCCCTCCTCCTCCAGAGAAACCATCCCCAAGTTTAAGGTATCATTTTCCCCATCCTCCAGGGGATAAACATTAACCACCAAAAAAACCAAGACCAGGGGAAAAATTAAAGCCAGAAAAAGAGACCCGGGATCCGAAACAAACCTTTTTATATCATTATAGGCGAGAAAAAAGATTTTGTTCATCTCATAAACCCTTCCCTTCCACACTCAGTTTCTGGCACAGTTAAAAAATTTAAAACTTAAGGCCATAAACACCATGGCCCCCAAGAGAAGAAGACCCATCTGGGGCATTAAACTCTTTAAAGAAGCTCCCTCCACAATTAAACTGCGAAGACCTTCATTAGCATAGAGGCTCAAGGTGGCGTAATTCAAAAACTCCACCAATGGCCCGCCCCCCGTGGGAATGGCAAAGGTATTTCCCAGGCCCGAGTTAACCAGGCTTATTATTACTGCAGCCCAAAGGGCCTGCTCTTTCCGGGAGGAAAGGCTGCCGATTAAAATGCCCAGGGCACCGGCAGCAGCTGCAAGGAAGAAGGAAAATACCAGGGTCCCTAAAAAAGAATAAAAAGTAAAAAAACCCATGATAAGGAGGGGCGGTAGAGACATGACTAGCATCTGCAAAAACCCCTGCAGCACCCTTCCCAGGAGCTTACCCCCTAAAATTTCCCCTTTAGATAAACCGGAAGCCAGCATTCTTTCCAAAATTCCCTCATCCCTTTCCGCCACTATACTCTGACTGTGAAAGATCAGGGAAAAAATAATAAAAAGGGTAATGACCCCGGGAAAGAAAAAGGCAGCGGAACCCTGGGAAGGACTGTTCATACCTTCTACCACTTCCAGGGCAGGCACCTGGCGGGAAAGGATAAATAAACTGTTCATAAAACTTTCTACCTGGGAATCCTCTTGGAAAAAAGAAGAATCCTGAACATGCTCCTTTACCATTAAAGAAAGGTGAACCTCCCCCAGCATCTCCCCCAGGAGGGAATGGAGAAGGGAAATAATAAGTTGTCCCGACTGACCCCCCGTTCCCCTCTTCCAAATTTCCAGGGAAGGAATATCCCCTTCTGAAATTTTCTCAGAAAAATCAGAAGGTATTATAGTTAAAAGGAGTATATCACCCCTTTCCAAACGGTTAAAAGCTTCTTCCTCTTCCATAAGGAAAACCTTTAACCCCTTAACCTCATCTATTCTATTAAGATAATCCGTGGCCAAGGCGCCTCCATCCTGGCTTACAAAAAAGGCTTCCCCGTATAAACCGGGCTTACCAGCAAAAAGGGTCATTACCAGGATTACTACCAGAAGAGGAAAAATTATATGTAGAAGCAATTCTTTTTTATTGGCCTTTAATAGTTTTAAATCCTGTAAGGCTATAAACCATAACTTCATATACCTCACCACCCATAAAGGGAAGAAAAAGATTATTCTTCCGTCAGTTTCAAAAATACTTTTTCCAGGGAGATATTTCCTTCGGGATCAGCTTTTTTCTTCAAGGCGAAAGGGGAATCCAGGGCTATTATTCTTCCGGCACTCATAATAGCTACCCGGTCACACATCCTTTCCGCTTCCTCCATGTAATGGGTGGAATACACTACCGTGATTTCTTGTTCCTTAAACCAGTGGAGCAATTTGAAAATAGCTTCCCGGGAGCGGGGATCCACCCCTACCGTAGACTCGTCCATAAAAAGAACCCGGGGTTCCTTAAGGAGAGAAACAGCCAGGTTAAGTAGCCTTTTCATG
>SKLX01000082.1 GCA_007121375.1 Bacillota bacterium
GAAATAGGGGAACCTACCACTTTGAGTGAATTAAGTGAAAAGGCAAATTTAAATATCAGCACTGTCCACCGTTTGCTTCATACTTTAATGGCTAACCATTTTGTTGAGCAGGATTTAAACAGCGGTAAATACCGCCTGGGCTTAAGGTTATTTGAAATAGGCAGTAAGGCCCTTTACAGCCTGGATATCCGGCAGGTAGCCAAACCCCACCTCCAGAAGATGGTTCATCAATGTAACGAAACAGCCAATATGGCTATACTGGATAAGGGAGAAGTAGTTTACATTGAGCAGGTGGAATCCCAAAACACAATTAAAATGTTTGCCCGGATAGGAAGCAGGGGGCCTGCCCACTGCACTGCTGCCGGGAAAGCTCTCCTGGCATATCAGGAGATGCCGGAACTGGAACGTATATTAAGCAACAAGGGCCTTCCCAGGTTCACAGAAAATACCATAACCGATCCTGAAAAGTTGAAGGAGGAACTGGGTAAGATCCGGGAGCAGGGGTATTCCCTGGACCTGGAGGAGATGGATGAAGGGGTTAATTGTATAGCTGCCCCCATTATGAATCATGAAGGGAAAGTTATTGCTGCGGTAAGTATTTCCGGCCTCGCTTCTCGAATGCATCGGAAGGTCCTGGAAGAAATATACAGGGAATATTTAAAAGAGGCAGCCCATAGAATATCTCAGGATTTAGGTTACAAAAAATCTTTGTCACCTAAGGAAATACTTTTTTAATAAATATTAACCAGGCTATCCTTTTTACAGGAGAGATTTAGGTGGAACTATTAATTGGATATTTTGTAGTTTTTGCTGCCAGGGCCCTGGATATATCCCTGGCAACGGTAAGGATTTTAATGATTTTGCATGGGCAGCGCAAGTACGCGGCATTCATAGGCTTTTTTGAATCCTTAATTTTTATTGCCGTTTTAACCTACGTGATACAGGGACTGAGCGATATTCCCAGCTTTATTTTTTATGCCCTGGGATTTGCTACAGGCAATTATGTGGGGATTTTTGTGGAAGAAAAGGTGGCCATCGGTTGTGTCACGGTTCAGGTTATTTCGAAAAAAGACCCGGACTTATTAGTTTCCCAAATACGCCAGAAGGGTTTTGGGGTAACGGTAATAGAAGGTTACGGAAGGGAAGGAATCAGGAAGATACTTCATGTCCTTTTAAGGAGAAAGGACTTAAGGACCCTCATGGAGCTCATTGAAGAAGTTGACGAAAAGGCTTTTATAACCATACTGGATACAAAAAAGATTATGGGAGGATATTTTTCTCAAATCAAATATAAGTGAGCAGGTAAGGGAGAAAATTTAAGGTTGGATAATATGATTATATATAATATGTTCAGATGATAAAGATAAAGGTTAGTGGAGTGAGATTATGGATTCGTTAAAGTCTATTGACCTACTGGACTCAGGGGTTGGCGGCTTAACCGTAGTTAAGGAAATATTTAAGCAGCTTCCCAATGAAAGAATCGTTTACTTTGGTGATACGGCTCGAATGCCTTATGGGCCAAGGCCCCATCACGAGGTCAGGAAGTTTGCCCTGCAGATTTTGGAGTTTTTAAAAACCCAGGATATAAAAATTGTTATTGTGGCCTGCAATTCCGCCAGTGCGGCGGGTTTGTCTTTTACCCGGGAAAATTCGGTGCTTCCTGTTATTGGGGTAATAGAACCTGGAGTAAGGGCTGCTTTGGCTCATACTAAAAATAAAAGGGTAGGAGTTATAGGCACCACCGGCACAATTAACAGCAGGGCTTATGATAAAGTAATTAAAGAACTGGACCCGGAAGTAGAGGTTTTCAGCCAGCCCTGCCCCCTCTTTGTTTTGATAGTGGAAAATAACCTGGTAAATACCCCGGAAGCCATTAAGGTGGCGGAGGAGTACTTAAGACCTTTGAAAGAGGCAGAAGTTGATGCATTGATTATGGGGTGTACCCACTATCCCTTAATGGAAGAAGTAATTCAAAGGGTGATGGGGCCGGAAGTCAGGCTTATCAGTTCTGCGGAGGAAACTGCCCGGGAGGCCAAGGATATACTGGACAGAAAAAAACTACTTAACCACGATGTAAAGATTTCAGCTCATCACAGGTTTTTTGTCAGCGCTTCTCCTTCTACCTTTGTAGAGATAGGGGAGAAATTAATAAACCAAAGGGTTAAAGCCTACCAGGTTCTTTTGCCTGATATTACTTAATTAAGATTAAATATAAATTTTTTAAGGCCTGGCATAAATTTTTAAATTTATGCCAGGTTTTTTTGTTTTATTGGAATTATTTTCTTATAGATTGTATATATATACATTAAAAGCTTAAGGAGGTGTTTTGATGTATGTGATAAGAAAAGGAAAAGTATTATGGATTTTGATGATTATTTTTGTTTTTGCCCTTAGCCTTTGGGGTGGCTGTGGATTGGTGGAGCAGTTCATGCCGGAAGAAGATGAAGAATTCACAGAAGAATATGAAGAAGAACCTGAAGAAGATGACTATCGAGATACAGTTTTTTATTACCATTATGGTAATGATTACCTGGTACCGGTGGAATTCAGTATTCCCTGGACCGAAGGTATAGCCAGGTCTGCTCTTAACTGGATAACAAGCAGTTCCAAAACAGACCCTCTATTACAGGAAAAGGGATTGAAAGCCCCCCTGCCCTCAGGGACAGAAATAAGGGGATTAACCATCCGGGAAGGCCTGGCGAGTATTGACCTTAACCAGGAGTTTTTAAATGTTTCCGAAGGACTGGAGAGAATAGTACTGGATGCCCTGATCTACACCCTGACGGAATTTGCTTCCGTCGATAAGGTAGAGATAATGGTGGAAGGAGAATACCTGGAGGAGTTCCCCCCGGGAAATCACTTAAACCAGCCTTTAGATAGAAGCAGAAGCCTTAACCTGGAAATATCTGAAGAGGTCGAGAATCTCCAGGATACTTCCCAGGTGGTTGTTTATTTTTGCGGATGGGGAGAAGGGGATTTGACTTATATAGTGCCAGTAACCAGGGTGATTCCTGCTACTTCTAACCTGATAGAGGTAGCCCTTAAGGAGCTGCTGAAGGGACCTCGGCCTGATACAGAATTGTTTTCTGACCTGAATCCCCAGACGGAGGTAAATAGTATTACCCTGGAGGAGGGGGTGGCCACGGTAGACTTTAGCAAGGATTTTCTAATCTATGATGGGGGAGTAAAGGGAGAGGAAAATATTATTAAACAGGTGGTTTTAACCCTTACCCGGTTTCCCGAGATTAATGAAGTTCGCATACTGGTGGAAGGAGCGGAGCCAGACCTGGTCCAGGGACAGCCCTTAAAGGAACCTGATAAAATAAATGTGCTGAATGAATTATAGGGAGGCTAAAGCCTCCTTTTTGTTTTTATAAAAGGGTGTAGGATTTTTCCCGGTAGTTTGGTAAAATATATAAACAGGGACAAATTAAATGAATGTTGATGGAGGATAAAATGAGGAAGAACAGTAGAGAATTAAATGAAATGAGAAAGGTGAAAATCACTCGACCTTATACAAAATTTCCTGAAGGGTCTGTCTTATTTGAAATGGGAGATACCCGGGTAATATGCAGTGCGACGGTAGAAGAAAAGGTTCCCCACTTTATGAAGGGTGAGAAAAAGGGGTGGATTACGGCAGAGTATTCCATGCTCCCCCGGGCTACTGAAGTCCGTAAGGTTAGAGAGGCGGCCAAGGGAAGGTTGGAAGGTCGTACATATGAGATACAAAGGCTAATTGGAAGGGCCTTAAGGTCTGTTATTGACCTGGACTGCCTGGGAGAGAGGACTGTATGGATAGATTGTGATGTAATCCAGGCCGACGGAGGGACAAGAACTGCTTCTATAACGGGAGGATACATAGCCCTGGTTGACGCTTTATATAAGCTCCTTAAAGAAAACCGTATAACCCGATTCCCCATTAAAGATTTTTTGGCTGCCGTCAGTGTAGGCATTGTGGATGCCCGGGAACTTTTAGACCTGGATTTTGATGAGGATTTCACAGCTCAGGTAGATATGAACCTGGTTATGACCGGGGAAGGAAACCTGGTAGAGATACAGGGTACGGCAGAAGGTGAACCCTTTTCCCAGGAAATGATGTTGAACCTTTTACTCCTGGGGCAGGAGGGGATTAAAGATCTTGTCCAGTTTCAAAAGGAAAACCTGGGCCCTGCAGTTCCCTTGATTGGGGGTTAAAGAGATGGTTACCCTGGTAATAGCAACACATAATAAAGGGAAGGTTAAAGAGTTCAGGGAAATGCTGGAGGACTGTCCTGTTGAAGTAAAATCTCTTCTGGACTATCCCCAATGCCCGGAAGTAGTGGAGGATGGTAACAGTTTTGAAGAAAACGCTGTTAAGAAGGCAGAAACCATAAAGGAATACACGGGAGAAATGGTTCTGGCTGATGATTCGGGCCTGGAAGTAGATTATTTGGAGGGTAAGCCGGGAATATACTCAGCCCGTTTTGCTGGCGAGGGTGCCAGAGATGAAGATAATAATAAAAAGCTCCTGGAACTGTTAAAGGGGGTACCTCCGGAAAAGAGAGGGGCCCAGTTTACCTGTGTAATAGCTATTGCCGCCCCTGGTAGGGAAACGGTTACCGTTAAAGGTGTTTGCCGGGGCATTATTGGGGATGCCCCCCGGGGAGAAGTGGGATTTGGATATGATCCCCTTTTCTTGGTGACTGAACACAAAAAAACCTTTTCTGAGCTGGAGCCAGAAATTAAAAACAGTATAAGCCACCGGGGAAAGGCCATGGAAAAGGCGGCGGCGGTTTTACGGGAACTTTTACAAAGGAGGTAGTTAACATTATTATAGGTGTCCTGAGTGATACCCACGGTAATGTGGTAATTGGAGAAAGAATTATAAGAAAAATTGATAATATGGAGCTCCTGCTCCATGCCGGGGACTTTATAAAAGATGCCGAAAAACTGGAAGAAAGGCTTAACATAAAAGTGGAAGCTGTGGTAGGAAACTGCGATTATCCCCGGACTTCTCCTGAGGAGCGTATTATAGAGGTGGACAGCTGTCGTATTTACATGACCCACGGTCACATATTTGAACCCCATGATTTTTTTAATGCCATAATTAAAAGGAGCAAAGAAAAGGGAGCTAACCTGGTGGTTTTTGGGCATACTCACCTGGCTACCAGTTTTGAAGAAGAGGGAATATTTTTTTTAAACCCGGGTAGTATAAGTATGCCCAGAATGAAAGGGCCTACTTATGGCATCATTGAAATAAATGAGGGGAAAATCAATACTGAGATATTACCCTATAAAGATTAACAGAGGCTGGAATAAACCCATATATGTTTTACAAACTTTTACAAACTGGGTTTTTGCAAACTGTTGTATAATTCATTACAATATGTTAAAATAAACAATGCAACCAGGACTTATAAACCTTTATAAACGCCCTTGTCCCTCCGGGTAAGGTTACAATTAAAACTATTTAATTATTTAATAATAAAGATACTAAAATATATTTGACGAAAGAAGAATTATAAGTTATAATTCTTATTGCTTGCCCGGGGCGTAGCGCAGTTTGGTAGCGCACTTGGTTTGGGACCAAGGGGTCGGGGGTTCGAATCCCTCCGCTCCGACCATGTGCGGGTGTAGCTCAGTGGTAGAGCCCTGGCCTTCCAAGCCAGTCGCGTGGGTTCGATTCCCATCACCCGCTCCATTTTTATTTCAGGGTATTTTTCCCTCCGAATAAAGAAGGAGGGTTTTTTTAATGGTAAAATTGACAGAAAGCCCCGTAGGAAAGCTTTTCAGTTACAGTAGTACAAAAGGAGACACGGATGCTAAATCTTTTAAGGCCTGGACCGGTTACTTACCTCTTTGTTTTTATTACTCTTCTCTGGTGGCTTGAATTTATAATATTTAGTAAAAACCCTGGAGGCAGGGATAAAAAAAGCAAAAAGGGGCATTCTTCCTTTAATTTAATTTTAGGTGCTATTCTTTTTTCCCTGGTCCTGTCTTTATCCCTTTATTTTTTTAATCTGGGTAATCTTAAGAACTCTTCAGCCCTATTTTTCCGTAACTCAGGTATTGTCCTTTATGGGATGGGCATATTTATAAGGTACTGGTCTTTAATTTTGCTGGGAAGTTACTTCACCAGGTACATTGAGGTTCAAAAAGAACAGCCTTTAATAAGTAGTGGCCCCTATAGGATTCTTCGGCATCCTTCTTATACGGGTCTTTTGTTGTTGAATGCAGGTCTTCATTTTTTTATTGGGAACCTGCCAGGAATTATTATATCTTTTATTATTATATTTACAGCTCTTCATGTGAGGATCCTGGAAGAAGAGGCTTCCATGGAGGAATTTTTTGGGGAAAGATATAAAAGGTGGAAGATGGGCAGAAAGCGCCTGTTTCCCTGGATATATTAAAAAACAAGGAGGGCGCAAAAGGCATTGCAAGAGATAAAAGCCGCAGTTAAAAAAAGTAAAGATTTTTTTGCCAGGGGTATAACCAGGGAGGTGGCCTTCAGGTTAAAGCAGTTAAAAACCTTAAAAGGGGCCCTGGAAGAGAATGAAGCCCTTATAATTGAGGCTATGTCCCAGGACCTGGGAAAAAGCTATTTCAACTCTTATGTTACAGAGCTGGGGCTGGTTTACAAAGAAATTGATTTGTTTTTAAAAAATCTAAATACCTGGGCCAACAGAAAAAGGGTTAAGACCCCCCTCATGCACTTTGGATCCAGAAGTTATATATACAAAGAACCTTACGGTACAGTATTAATCTTTTCCCCCTGGAATTATCCCCTTCAGCTTTCCATGCTACCTTTAATCGGAGCTATTGCGGCTGGCAATACAGTAATCTTGAAGCCATCTTCCCAAACCCCTGACACTTCCTCCACCTTGGAAAAAATAGGGAAAAATTATTTTCCTCCAGGATATATTACCTTCATTAAAGGGGGCAGGGAAAAAAGCAGACTTTTGCTAGAGGAAAAGTTTGATTATATATTTTTTACCGGAAGTAAATTTGCCGGGAGAAAAGTCATGGAAGCAGCTGCTTACCACCTGACTCCTGTTACACTGGAACTGGGGGGAAAGAACCCCTGTATTTTAGATAGAGAAGCTGATATAGACCTGGCAGCCCGGCGAATAGTTTGGGGAAAATATTTAAACTCCGGCCAGACTTGTATAGCCCCCGATTATTTACTGGTTCATGAAGGGGTTAAAGAAGAGTTTTTTAAAAAGGCCAAAGGTTATATCCAAAAATTTTATGGGGATAAACCATTGGAAAGCCCGGATTTTAACCAAATAATTAATAAAAAACACTTTGAAAGATTAATCAAGTATTTACATAAGGGAAGGTTAATAACAGGGGGTAATTTTGATAAAGATAGGTTATATATTTCTCCTACTATAATTGACCAGGTTACCTGGGAAGATCCTGTTATGGAGGAGGAAATATTTGGGCCAATTCTACCCGTCCTTGAATATAAAAATATCCAGGAAGTTGTGGAATGGGTTAATAATAGGTCAACCCCTTTGGCCCTCTATATTTTTTCTAACAATAAAAAGGTTCAAAAGACAATACTGGAGAAAATCCAGTTTGGGGGAGGTTGTGTCAATGATACCCTTTTCCATGCTTCCTCTCCCTATTTGCCCTTTGGAGGGTTAGGAGAAAGCGGTATGGGGGCCTATCACGGAGAAACAAGTTTCAATACCTTTTCCCACGAAAAAAGTATCTTGAAAAGTAGCACCTTCACTGATTTTGCCTTTAGATATCCCCCATATAAATTGAATTTAAAGTTGTTAAAAAAAGTTTTCAAATGGTTGTGAGGTTTAATCACTTTTTTGATATTTGGAAAGGTTAAGACTTGAGAGAAAGGGATTCTTGCAGGAAACTCTTTCTGACGCAAAGCTTGACACAGGGCAGATAGGTAAGTATAATAAATACTGCAAGCGCCTGTAGCTCAGCGGATAGAGCAACGGACTTCTAATCCGTGGGTCGGAGGTTCGATCCCTCCCAGGCGTGCCATAATTTTGCCAAAATTGCGGTGAGTGTAGCTCAGGAGGTTAGAGCACCAGATTGTGGCTCTGGGGGCCGTGGGTTCGAGTCCCATCACTCACCCCATTTTATATTAAAAGAGTTTTATTAAATAAGCGCCCGTAGCTCAGCTGGATAGAGTGACAGACTTCGAATCTGGGGGTCGGAGGTTCGAGTCCTCCCGGGCGTGCCATTAATTTACACTGTGTATTAACTTTTTAACTTATAAGTGTTATTGAAGAAGAGGGAAAGCCCTCTTCTTTTTTGTGCGCTAAAATCAAATCTACACTGTGTATTAACATATCAACTTAATTTTAGAAAGCAATTTAAAATAAGGGAAAATAGTTGCCATGATTTTATAATTTAAATATCTTAATATTAATTAATTAATGGTAATAATTAATAACATAGGTAAAATTGACAGGAGTTATTATTTAAATTAAACTAAGGATAGTAAATATTAAA
>SKLX01000126.1 GCA_007121375.1 Bacillota bacterium
CTTAAGAGGGCATCGCTTTTTTCCAGGTCCCTGCGCACATAGCTGGGGGCGTGACACTGACTGCATATATCAATCATCTCTTCCCTTAGTGCTTCCCATTCTTCCATAGATTCCCTCATAATTTCAGGAGCCCGGGCTGGACCCATCTCCTCCAGTGCGTATAAAACCTTCTCCCGGTCCGCCTCCCACTCGGGATCATCTTCTTCTCCCCGCATTCCCAGGAAACCCCAGGCCGTCATTACATAATGGTCTCCTTCAGGCATATGACAGGTCACACAGGTAGGGGCCCTTTCAGGATCACCTTCAATGGCATATATCATTCCGTGTTTCGAGCTCTGCCACATCTCGTACTGGGGATGATCTCCCGTATGACAGTGGCCGCAGGATTCAGGCTCCCGGGCTTCCGCAGCTGAAAATACATGCCTGCTGTGGCAGGAATCACACCGGCCCCGGCTTCCATCCTCCCACTGGTAACCTATCTGTTGGCAGGTGACACAGCCTTTATCCGTTACCGCCTGAGGCATATCCTTATAGGTAGGTACCGCTTTCATGGCCTCCCATGCATAGGCATGTTTTCCTTCCTCAAAGCGCTCTACTTCTGTTGGATGACACTCGGCACAGTCCAGGGGTGTAGGCACATCAACCATATGAGCATCCCCTGGCCCCGTATGTTCCTGGCCATGGCAATCTTCACATTCTAAAACCTCCACCTTGGCACTTTTCTCCCAATCCCGGGCAACTCCTTCATGACAGGAAGCACAACTATCTTCATTATTATTACTGGCAATTACCGATAGAGCACCTGCCCCCGTAAATAGAAAAATAAACAAGATAATCAATACCATCCTTTTCCCCGGCATTAACCATTACCTCCCTCCTGATGAGTGAGTAATCACTCATTTATCTCAATTATAATATCCGGACTCCAGGGGGTCAAGGAAAACATTTTTAGCAGGGAATATTTTGGGGAATATAGAATTTTATTATTACAAGAAAAAATAGAAAAATAGTATCCGAAGTAAAAAAACCTGTACTTCTTAAACAAGAGAGGAGGGGAGAAATGTTGGGGTTTTTACCATTCAACCTGGCCTTCATAATAGTTTTATTTGCAGGGTTACTTCTTCTGATAGCTGGACTTTTACAGTGGCTGTGGAATATAACCATGCCCGATGTTTTTAACTTGAAAGAAATAACCTACTGGCAGGCCTTTCGCCTGCTAATTATCTCCGGCATACTTTTTGGCTCTGCCAATGTAACCCTTTAAGTTTTAATTAATGTATTCCTGAAAAAAAATCACCCCCTGCCTTTTATTATCATAGTATATCTTAAACAATTAAGGTAATCAAAAGACAGGGGGTTTTTTTATGCCTTTAAAAGAAATGTACAGCGATGCTTTCCCCATTGGTATTCTGGGTCTGGGGTATGTAGGACTGCCCCTGGCAATTTTATCAGCCCAAAAAGGATTTCAGGTCTTTGGAATAGACCATAATAAAGAAAGGATCAGGGAAATAGAAAGGGGAAACTCCCGCCTAGTTGATGTTAATGATGATGATTTGTCCATCCTTCTTCAAAACAACAACCTTTCCCTTTCCTCCTCCTGTGAAGACCTCGCCCGGTGCAGGGCAGTCTTTATTTGTGTTTCAACTTCTTTAACAAATAAGGGTGAGCCGGACCATTCCCACTTGTTATCGGCAGTAGAAAAAACTGCAACCTATGTAAAACCCGGGACCCTTATTATTATAGAAAGCACCTGCGCCCCGGGCACCACTCAAGAGATAATTCTTCCCCTTATCCAGGCAAAAGAATTCCATGTAGGGGAAAACCTCTTCCTGGCCTATTCTCCCGAAAGGATAGACCCCGGCAACAAATTTTATTCCCTGGGAAATATCCCTAAACTGGTTTCCGGCATAACCCCCTCCTGCCGCCTGGCCGCCCTGGACCTCTACGAAAAGTTAAATATCCCCACCGTGGCCGTAAAAAATACGACTGTAGCAGAGCTGGCTAAAGTGCTGGAAAATACCTACCGGGACGTTAACATAGCCCTGGTCAATGAACTGGCTAAAATCTGCCCCAAATATGGCATCGATGTATGGGAGGTGGTCAGAGCCGCCGCCAGCAAACCCTTCGGTTTCCAACCCTTCTACCCCGGCCCGGGAGTTGGAGGAAGCTGCATACCTAAAGACAGCAGCTATTTAATCCACTGGGCACAAAAAAACAATACACCTGCCCTCCTGGTAGAAACAGCCAGGAGGACCAATGAAAATATGCCGGAATATACCCTGGGGCAGGTAGAAAGATTTTTGAAAGAAAAAAATTTAAGACTGGAAGGAAGCAAAGTAATGGTTCTGGGAACAACTTATAAAAAAGATGTGGGAGACCTGCGGGGTTCGCCCGCCCTGGAACTTATAAAGCTTCTCATATCCCGTAATGTAATTGTTTCCTACCACGATCCCTTCATTGAAAAACTGGAAATGGACAGCCTGACCCTCCCGGGAAAAGAATTAACAAATGAAGTTTTAAAACTCCAGGACTGTGTGGTGCTGGCTGTTTCCCACAGTTACTATAAAATTAGCCGGTTAACCTCTGCTGCTGATAAAATCCTGGACCTGACCGGGACCCTTCCGGGAAACATTGTAAATGGGGAAAGGAAAGGAAAATAATGAATAAACTCAAAATCCTTTATTCCACTATTAACCGGAGCAACCACATTATCCGCTACGGTGAATTCTTTAAATGGGAGGTAGAAAAACTTCCCCAGGTTCACCTTCACTTCCTGGAAAGGGGAGGCCATATAAAAGAAATATTAAAAAGCCTTGATTTTTGCCCTGACTTCATTTTTTTTGATGACTTTACCAAAAATCATCCCCTTGCCGGCCTGGATAAGATAAACATTCCCAAGGGAGTCCTTTACTGGGATGTCCAGCAAAATCAAAAAGAATTCCGTCAATTTATTGAAACAAACAAAATAGACCTTATATTTTCCTTTTACCGGGATGCTTTTTTATACTATTTTCCCGATTACGCCCCTAAATTTCGCTGGCTGCCAAACCACGCTTATACAAAAATACACAGGGATTACGGCCTGGAAAAAGATATAGATTTTTTACTTATGGGCCAGGTATGCTCCAGGATATACCCCCTCAGGCACAAAATTGTCAGGAAAATGAGGGAAAGAAAAAACTTTGTTTATTATCCCCATCCCGGGTACAAGGATTTTACAAGAAATACAAAAGGATCTGAGCTGGTAGGTGAAAACTACGCCCGGATAATCAACAGGGCTAAAATATTTTTTACCGATGATTCTATTTACAGGTTTCCCATAGCAAAATACTTTGAAGCCCCTGCCGGTAAAGCCCTTTTGCTTGCTCCCGGCTCAAAAGAACTGGAAGACCTGGGATTTATTAATGGTAGGACCTTTGTGGAAATAAACAATAATAATTACCTGGATCTGGCCCTTTACTACCTGGAAAAGGAAAGGGAAAGGAAAGCCATTGCCCAACAGGGTTATGAAATGGTAATTAAACACCACTCTACCCGGGCCAGGGCCAGAGAATTCTTTTATTACCTTAAAGAAGGGATTAATGACCTATGGAATCAAAAATCTTGAACAGCTCTCAACTGATGGACCTGATTTTGCACTGCCTGGGTAGAGGGAAACCACTATCAGTGGTTTCCCTGGGCGCTTCTGAAACCTTCGTCCTGGCCCAGTATACCTTGCTTTCTGAAGAAGAATTTATGAATCACGCAGAGGCTGCCGTGGCTAATAAAGGGAAAAAAAGGGGCTATCGCCACAGGGGAGTAAGGTTTCCCAACATAAAGGCCCGGGATAAAGCCCTGGAAGCCCTTCTATTAGCAGATGTAATAGGTTATAACATGATGGTCAGGGATGAACATTCGGGTCTGCTCACCGAAAAAGTTATGAAATATTACGGCCTTCGGCCCCCTTACACATTTGAAGCTTACCTGCGCAGGGTAATCATGTTTTCCCAATGGGAAAAGTTTCAAGAAATGCTCCGGGAGAAAAGAATTATAATCGTTTGCGGCTATGCCGATGAAGTTAAAGCTTCTATGGATTACCGGCTACAAAAAACCCTTGGATTTGAAATAGTGGGAGCCCTGAAGATATTTGAATTTGAGGAAGTCCCCCGTTTGATGGAAGAACTAAATAATTACACCTTCGATCTTTGCCTTCTGGCCGCCGGAGTTAACGCCATTATCCTGGGAGCCTATATTTCCCATCACCTTGGTAAGGTTGCCTTTGATTTGGGTATAGGTATGGAGTCCTTAATTACTGGCAAGCCCAATGTTGAGGATCTTTTAGTCATGCTGGGACGCCCTGGAGTTAAAAAACTAATGAAAATGTAATTCAAAAAGAAAGACAATGGAATATGAAGCCTGACATTACAGTGCTGATGACCAGCTACAACCCGGGAAGATATCTCCTGGAATCCTTACCTGATCCAACTGGACAGCGACGACTGGCTGCCTCCCCGGGCCCTGGAAGTTTTAAAGAAACCGCATTCTCCTTAGATTGATTGAGGAGGCCCCTTTCCACTGGATAAACCAATCCTTTACTACTACCGCCGGCATAAAAAAAATTCCACCGGTGAGGTGGAAATCTATAATTTAATAACCCTGAGTCAGTCCCTTTGAGCTAACCAAAGCGGTGAAAATCTATAATTTCTTTAAGGGCTTCATTTAAACAATAGCGGGGACTGTAACCCAAATCCCTTAAGCGACTTATGTCAGGGACACGCCGGTTAGTTTCTTCAAACTCCTCTCCAAAAGCCTCCTGGAAAGGAATAATGCTTATTTTTGAAGAAGACCCGGTCATAACAATTACTTTTTTGGCCAGATCAAGGATAGTTATTTCACCCGTGCTGCCTATATTGTAAACCTCCCCTGTTCTTCCCCTTTTCATTATTATTTCTACTCCCCGGAGGGCATCTTTTATATAGGCAAAGGTGCGGGTCTGGCTGCCGTCTCCATAAACGGGGAGGGGATTTCCTGTCAGGGCCTTCTTAATAAAAGTAGGCACCACCATCCCGTAAGTGCCCACCTGGTAAGGGCCAATCACATTAAAAAACCTGCCTACCTTTACCCGGGCACCCTGCTCCCGGTAATAAGAGAGGGCCAGGTGCTCTTCGGCCAGTTTCCCCACAGAATAAAGCCAACTTTCCTTTTTAGTATCACCCAGGAGGATATCATCCTCCTCTTTAACGGGAACTGTCCTTATTTTTCCATAAATAGCGGAAGAAGAAGCAATAAATACTTCTTTGTTGTAAGCAACCGCTGCCTCCAGGACCCTTTCTGTCCCCAGGCAGCTAACCCTCATGGTTTCTACTCCTCTGGCCATGGCCAGCCTGACTCCTACCACAGCTGCCAGGTGAACAATTTTATCGCATTTGGCCGCCAGGGAATAAACCAGGTCCTTATCCAGGACGCTTCCCTTTATTATTTTTGCTCCTTTTTCTCCAATACGGGTTATATTCCGGGGATCCCCTGATACAAAATTATCCAGTACCGTTACCCTGTTACCTTTATTCAACAAATATTCCGTCAGATGAGAACCAATGAAACCAGCACCACCGGTAATGAAATAGTCCATTTTAGCCTCCATCACTAATTTTTTCTATCTCATCATATGAGATGGTGAGGGTTTTGGTTACCGGCAGTTATGAAAAAAATAAAGCAGGGGAATCATCCCCTGCCTGGCCAATTAACAACTTAACTCATTGAATTATTTTCCTTTATGAGCCATGAACTTCAGGCTAACCACTGTTCCAGCAATTTCTTCAATTTCTTTCCCTGAAAGACCAAGCCCCCTGGAAATCTCTCCTACAGCCGGGTCTCCCAGTACAGCATCGGCAGGGAAAGGAGTTTCCTCAATTACCTGAACCTTTTTAAATCCAGCCTCTTTTACAACATTCAGGTAAGCATTTTTTTCTTCTGCTCCCGCCACACAGCCAATATAAGCTTCCAGGGAATTTTTAACTTTTTCGGGTAACTCCTTCAATAATACAACATCGGAAATCATCATTCTCCCCCCGGGCTTCAGTACCCGATAAGCCTCCCTAAACACTTTCCCCTTTTCGGGAGAAAGATTAATAACACAATTAGAAAGAATAACGTCTACCGAATTATCATCAACAGGGAGGTTTTCAATTTCCCCCAACCTGAATTCTACATTCTGATATCCGCCATTTTTAGCATTTTCCCTGGCCTTTGAAACCATGTCCTGAGTCATGTCAATTCCAACAACTTTGCCCTCCTGGCCCACCTTTTGGGCAGCCAAAAAACAATCCAACCCTGCTCCGGAACCCAGGTCCAGAACCACTTCTCCTTTTTTTAGAGAACCTAAAGCTGTCGGGTTCCCACATCCCAGTCCTAAATCAGCACCCTCAGGTATCTTCGCCAACTCCTCCAGAGAATAGCCCAATTTCTCGCTGTAAGAAGTAATACTTTCATCAGTAGGACCACAGCAAGAATCCTGGGGACAGCAGGAACCACCTTCCTTAGCAATACTGGAATACCCTTCCTGCACCGCCTTTTTTAATTCATTTCTTCTATCTTCTTTACTCAAAAAGATCACCCCATAATTACAAAATTGTTAATCAATCATCAGTAATTATTTATATATCATTTTAACAGCCATATTAAAGGAAAACCAGGAAACACGTCCAGCAATCAAGTTAACCATGTATGACTTCAAATACCGCCCTGCTTAATTCTTCCATATGGTAAGGTTTATGGACCACACCCTTAAAACCATATTTTTCATGGTTAGCCATAACAGAAATATTAGAATACCCACTGGAGACAATTCCCTTAACATCAGGATCTATTTCCATAAGTCTCTTAATAAGTTTTCCCCCTCCCATACCCCCCGGTACAGTTAAATCCATAATAACCGCATCAAAGGGATTTCCATTATGGTGGGCTTCACTAAAAATCTCCAGAGCTTCTTCTCCATTTTGGGAAGAAACAACTCTATATCCTAAATAAGATAGCATATTACTCAATACATTTCTAATTGATTCATCATCATCCATTATTAATATTCTGCCCGAACCTTTTAATAACTTTTCCTCATCTTTGGGTTCTACATCACCAGTCCCATGATAAACGGGAAAATATACATGAAAGGTTGTTCCTGCTCCAATTTCTGATTCAAGGGTTAACTGACCCCCATGCTTTTTTATGATTGAGTATGAGGTAGTTAAGCCCAGGCCTGTTCCTTCTTCCTTGGTTGTAAAAAAAGGATCAAATATTTTTTGAAGATGCTCCTTTTCAATTCCTTCACCTTCATCCTGGATGGAGATTTTTACATACCGCTCTTCAGGCAATACAATTCCATGCTCAACCTTCTTTTTACCTGCTTCCAGGTTTTCCCCAAATATTTTTATGGTACCTCCCCCAGGCATAGCTTGAACAGCATTCAGTATTAAGTTATTAAAAACCTGGCTAATTTGGCTCTCATCTATATCTACCCTGGACAGCTTTTCCGGAATAAACAATTCACATTTAACATCTGTGCCGCATAAGGAAAGGGAAACTACTTCTCTTAATAATTCCTCAACAACAGTTACCTTTTTTACTGGCTCTCCACCTTTGGCAAAAGTCTGGAGTTGTTCAGTTAATTCCTTGGCCTGTAATATTGCTTTTTCTGCATTGTTTAACCAGGAATAATTTCTATCCTCCCTGTCCACATTAATACGGGCCAGGGAAATATTACCTAAAACTACGGTTAAAATGTTTTTAAAATCATGGGCAATGCCCCCAGCAAGAAGGGCAAGGGATTCAAGTTTACTAGCCCTTAAGAACTCCTCTTCCATTTTCTTTCGCTCGGTAATATTACCAATGATCACCTGTACAGCCTCTTTGCCCTGGTAATTAAAGGGTACCAGGGTTAACTCAACATCAATAATTATACTCTTTGCTGGAGTAAGCTTTGCCTCCATGTTTAAACTGCTTTTTAAATCCTTAACCTGCCGAGATTTCTCCCTGTAAACATCCATGTATTCAGGGAGAAAATACTTAGTAAATGATTTTTCCATCAATTCATCAGGATTTTGAGCGTTTATAAGTTTTACAGCTGCCGTATTGGCAAAGACAACTTTATCATCAGTTTCTATAAAAATAGCTGAAGGCAAAAGTTCAACTATTTGATGATAATACTCTTCACTTTCCATCAGGGCCCTTTCGGCTCTCCTTCGCTCATGTATTTCCCTGGTCAGTCTAAAATTATTAAATAAAAGAACAATAGATAATAAAATAAAGGAAAAAAAGATTATTAGGTTAATATCATCTAAAGTAATTACATTGTTTAAATACAAAACATTTAAAGCCGGTACTACCAGGGATATTAAAAAAATGGAGCCAATAATAACCTTATATTTTTTCTCATAAATGTTTAAATTTAAGATATTTTCACCTTCACCCCTGATACTATTAAATAC
>SKLX01000027.1 GCA_007121375.1 Bacillota bacterium
ACAACTGTTTAGATCGTCACCTGGAAGGTGTTAGGAAGAATAAAGCTGCTATAATATGGCAGGGAGAACCGGAAGAAGACGTAGAAGTCTACAGCTACCAGCGACTCCATCGGGAAGTTTGTCGTTTTGCCAACGTGTTAAAGAAGCACGGTGTTAAAAAGGGAGATAGGGTAGCTATTTATCTGGGCATGACTCCCCAGCTTCCCATTGCTATGCTGGCCTGTGCCAGGATTGGTGCTATCCATAGTATCGTCTTTGGTGGATTTAGTTCCGATTCTATCAAGGATAGGGTGCAGGATGCTGACGCTAAAATTCTGATTACTGCTAATTGCGGCCTCAGGGCTGGCAAGACAGTACCTTTAAAGGGTAATGCTGATGCTGCAGTAGCTGAATGCGATAGTATTGAAAAGGTCATTGTATATGATCGTGCTGAATGTGAAGTTGATTGGACTGAAGGCCGTGACCTGTGGTGGCATGAAGAAATGGCTGCCGATGATATTTCCGATCACTGTCCCTGCGAAGAAATGGATGCGGAAGATCCCCTCTTTATCCTCTACACCAGCGGAAGTACTGGAAAACCCAAGGGAGTTCTTCACACCAGTGCAGGATACACTCTCTATGCCATGCAGACCTTTAAGTATGTCTTTGATTACCATGAAGAAGATACCTGGTGGTGTACTGCCGATATTGGCTGGATTACCGGACACACCTACATTGTTTATGGTCCTCTGGCTCTGGGAGCAACTACCTTGATGTTTGAAGGGGTTCCCAGCTATCCTGCCCCTGACCGGTTCTGGCAGATAGTGGAGAAGTTCAAGGTTAACCAGTTCTATACTGCGCCTACAGCCCTCCGGGCCATGATTAGAGATGGGGACAAGTGGCCTGAAGGCAGGGACCTGAGCAGCCTGAAGGTTTTAGGTACCGTGGGTGAACCCATTAACCCCCAAGTGTGGGAGTGGTACTACAAAGTAATTGGTAAAGAAAAGTGCCCCATCGTGGATACTTACTGGCAGACGGAAACCGGCGGACATATTATCGTGGGACTGCCTGGTGTTATTTCCCAGAAACCTGGTTCCGCCAGCCTGCCCTTCTTTGGCGTAGAACCTGCTATTGTGGACCAGGAAGCCAAAGAACTGCCAGACAATGAGCCGGGATACCTGGTAATTAAAAAGCCCTGGCCCGGTATGATGAGAACTGTTTTTGGAGATCACGAGCGCTTCAGACAGACCTACTTTGATATGTTGCCCGGCTTCTATCTAACAGGTGACCAGGCCAGGAGAGATGAGGACGGTTATTACTGGATCCTGGGCCGCATTGATGACGTTATTAACGTTTCCGGTCACCGGATGGGAACTGCTGAAGTTGAAAGCGCCCTGGTTAGCCATGAAGCCATTGCGGAAGCAGCTGTGGTAGGATACCCCCATGAAGTTAAAGGGGAAGGAATCTTTGCCTATTGCATCATGAAGGAGGGCTTTGAGCCCAGCGATGAACTAAAGGCTGAATTAAGAAAGCATGTAAGAAAGGTAATTGGCCCCATCGCCTCTCCCGACTTTATTATCTTGACCCCTGGCCTTCCCAAGACCAGGAGTGGTAAGATAATGAGGCGTGTTTTGAGGAAGATTGCCAACAGCCAGTTTGATGAAGTTGGCGATACTTCAACCCTGGCAGATCCTGCCGTTGTGGATGAGCTCATTAACCTGCGGAAGGAATTGGGTTAAATATAATAAAAGCATAAAGTTAGCAACAAAGTTTTACGAGGGAGCCCCGGCTGTTATAGCCGGGGCTCCTCTATTTTCTTATTTTTAAAGGAAAATAAAAAAATACACCGAAGTAGTATAATGAAGAAAGGTATTTGGTGAAAGGAGGAAACCATGAAAGATCATTATAAAGTGCCACTGGAAAGCTTGAAAAAAGTATGTGATGAAAAAATATTTGACTTTAAAACTACGGAGGAAGTCCTCCCCCAGGAAGGAATTATTGGGCAGGAACGGGCAGTTAAGGCCGTAGAATTTGGATTGAAGGTTAAAAGGTATGGGTACAATATATTTATGATGGGTATTACCGGGACGGGAAAATTCAGTTATGCCCAGAATTATGTTAAAGAGGTTGCTAAAGATGAGTCTGTTCCCGAAGATTGGTGTTATGTCTATAACTTTGAGAATCCTTACGAGCCTAAAGCCTTGAATTTTCCTTCTGGCAAAGGAAAAGATTTCTGCGAGGATATGGAAGAACTGGTAGAGGACTTAAAAGTAGAAATACCAAGGGCTTTTGAAGGAGAAGAATACGAAAAAGAAAAGGCAGAAATTTTAAAAGAATTCCAGCAGCAGAGGAATGAATTAATGGAAGAACTGAGTAAGATAGCCCAGGAAAAAGGTTTTGCCCTGAAAAGAACTCCTACTGGCTTTGTAACAATTCCCATAGTAGATGGAAAGCAGTTAAGTCAGGAGGAATTTGATCAATTAGAGGAAGATGTTAAAGAAGACCTGGAAGAAAAAATGAATGAAGTTCAGTTAAAATCTATGGAAGTTACCCGTAAAATTCTTAATGCAGAGAAAGAAGTTAAAGATAAATTGAAGCAATTGGAGAAAAAGATAGGACTTTTTGCCGTAGGACATCTCATAGATGACCTTAAAGAAAAGTATAAAGATTATTCAAAGGTAAAAGATTACCTGGAGGAAGTAAAAGAAGATGTGCTGGAAAACCTGGATGACTTTAAAGCTGAAGAAGGAGAGCAATCTACTTTTCCCTGGATGAAAAAGCCTAAGGCTGCTGAAGAAAGGTACCAGGTTAATCTCCTGGTGGATCGGAGTGAAAGTTCAGGGGCACCAGTGGTTATTGAAACTAATCCCACTTATTATAACCTGGTAGGAAAAGTGGAATATGAAAGCCAGTTTGGTATGGTTAGCACAGACTATACCATGATTAAGCCGGGAGCAATTCACCGGGCTAATGGAGGTTACTTAATACTGCAGGCGATGGATCTTTTAACCAATTTTCGTTCCTGGGATGCATTAAAAAGGGTGCTTAAAAATAAGGAGCTTCAAATCGAAAACCTCCAGGAACAGATGGGGTTAGTAGCCATGTCAACTTTAAGGCCTGAGCCTATACCGGTAAATGTTAAAGTAATAATAATTGGAAATCCTTTTATCTACAGGCTTCTTTACCACTATGAGGAAGATTTTCGGAAACTTTTTAAAATTAAAGCTGATTTTGATGTAGAAATGAAGAGGAATGAAGATAATATAAATTTAATGGCAGGATTTGTTAGCAATCAATGCCAGATGGAGGGACTGCGTTCTTTTGAGTCTTCGGCCGTAGCCCGTCTGGTAGAACATAGTTCCCGTCTTGCCGGGCACCAGGGTAAACTTACTACCAAATTTAATGACATCATAGAAATTATTCACGAAGCTGATGGATGGGCTGCCCTGGATAATTCAGAACATGTTGAAGCCCGTCATATTAAAAAAGCTATTGAAGAAAAGGTTTATCGATCTAATAAGATAGAAATGAAGATCCAGGAAATGTTCCAGGAAGGGAAATATCTCCTTGATGTGGAAGGGGAAAAAGTAGGACAGGTAAATGGGCTTTCTGTTATTGACCAGGGAGATTATACCTTTGGTAAACCTAACCGTATTACTGCTGCTGTTTACCTGGGTAAACGAGGCATTATGAATATTGAACGGGAAGCAAAATTGAGCGGCAAGATTCATAACAAGGGAGTGTTAATACTGGGAGGCTATCTAGCTGGAAAGTATGCCCAGGAAATACCATTAACCCTCTCCGCTACCCTTACCTTTGAGCAGCTTTACGAAGGAGTAGAGGGAGACAGTGCTTCCAGCACAGAACTTTACGCACTCCTATCAAGCCTTTCCAAGCTTCCCTTAAGGCAAGATATTGCTGCAACGGGTTCCGTAAACCAAAAGGGAGAAATACAGCCCGTGGGAGGAATTAATGAAAAAATAGAAGGTTTTTATGCTGTATGTAAGGCTAAAGGTCTAACGGGCCAGCAGGGAGTTATTATACCCTATCAGAATATGAATAACCTCATGCTTTCTGACGAAGTTGTGGAAGCGGTGGAAAAGGGTGAGTTTAATTTATACCAGGTTCGAACCATTGATGAGGGTATAGAAATACTGACAGGTGTTTCTGCAGGAGAAGTGATGGAGGAGGGTACTTATCCCGAAGGAACAGTAAACTACCTGGTGGACAAGAACCTAAGGCATTATAACCAGGCTTTAATTAAGCGAAGAAAAGAAATACAGTCTGAAGAAAGTTCAAGGGATGAATAAAGGTAAATAATTACTTAAGTAAAAAGAGGGAAGAAGGAAAAGTTGATGAAAGAATTAATAATAACTGTGCAAGAATTATTTATGATGAAGGATCCCCCCGTTATTGTTGATGTTCGTTCTCCCTCGGAATATGCCTTGGCTTCTATCCCGGGTGCAATTAATCTCCCTCTTTTTGATGATTATGAAAGGGCTCAAATAGGAATTATTTACAAGGAAAAGGGCATTTTGGAGGCTAAACTGAAGGGAGTCGAGTTATTTTCTCCAAAAATGCATTATTTTGTGAGTAGAATTATAGAAGAAATAGAAAAAAACAACAGGGCCGTAGTTTTTTACTGCTGGCGGGGAGGTATGAGGAGTAAGTTTCCTTTAAAAATAACTGAATTTTTAGGGCTGCAGGTATATCAGCTCCAGGGTGGATACAAGGGTTATCGGCGATATATTTACCACCAGCTTAACAATTACGAATTTCATAACCAGCAGCTTATAGTTTTAAACGGGTTTACTGGTTCTGGTAAAACAAAGGTAATAAAAAGGTTGGCCTCCCACTGGCCTGTTTTAGACCTGGAAGGTATGGCCCGGCACCGGGGTTCTGTATTTGGAAACCTGGGGTTAGAAAAACCCAGGAGCCAAAAAGACTTTGAAGCCCTTTTATGGCATGATCTTTACAGGTTCAGGGATGAACCCTTTATAATTGTGGAGGGAGAAGGAAGAAAAATTGGTCCTCTGAACCTTCCTCCTTTCCTGGTGAAAGCCATAAAGGAGGGGACCCATATACTTCTTCAGGCCTCCCTGGAAACCCGGGTGAAACGCATATTAAATGAATATGCCTCTTTGGATAAAGAAATAGTTAAGAACCAGGCAAGAAAACCCCTCAGTTACCTCACCAAAAGGTTGGGCAGGGATAAGGTATCTCGCCTTCAGGAACTTCTGGAAGATGAAGATTATTATAATATGGTAAAAATCCTTTGCCGGGAACATTATGATCAAAAGTACGCAGAATCAAAAATTGGAGTTAACGAGTTTGAACTGGTAGTGAAAGCTGAAAACCTGGAAGAAGCAGTAGAAGAAATAAATGGATATCTTAACAGGCTTTTGATTAAAAGAAAAACAGCTGCAGAGTAAAGGTGGAAGGGAAAATGTACCAGTACAACAAGTTGGCCCGCATATACGATTATTTGATGCAGGGCATAGATTATGATGAATGGGCCGAATATATAATTTCTTTAGTGGAAGAACATGGAGGTAATAAAGGCATAATGATGGACCTGGCCTGTGGTACAGGCAGTTCATCCCTTTCTTTAGCGAAAAAGGACCTCCAGGTAGTAGGGGTTGACCTTTCTCCCCAGATGTTGGAAGCAGCCCGGGTAAAGGCTGATAAAGAAGGATTAAAGATAGATTTTGTAGAACAGGACATGCGAGAACTCAGTTTGACAGATAAAGTGGATTCAGTTGTAGTATTCCAGGATGGATTAAATTATATGCTGAAAGAAGAAGACCTGAAAAGGGTCTTTGAGGGAGTATATAAACAACTTAAAGCCAAAGGACTTTTTATTTTTGATATTAATTCGGTAGATAAGCTCCCTGCTTCCCCGGATGAAGTGAACTGGTTGGATGAAGATGATATGACGTTAATCTGGGATTCTACTTATAATAGAGAAGAGGAAATTTGGGAAATTAATTTAACGGGTTTTTTAAAGGTAGAAGGGGATTATTATGAGAAATTTCAAGAGGTGCACCGGGAAAGATATTATCCCCGTAGAATTATAAAAAACTACCTGGAAGAAGCCGGGTTTCAAATGCTGGCTGTATATAAAGCTTTTACCCTTGAAGAAGGGAATGATAATCATAGAAGGTTATATTATGTAGCCAGAAAGGAACAGGCATGAGGGGGGCTAATTTTGCATGTGGTCCTGGTTGAACCAGAAATACCTCAAAATGTAGGGAATATTTCCCGGACCTGTGTGCTTACGGGAACACCCCTTCATTTAATCAAACCCCTGGGATTTTCCCTGGAGGATCGTTACTTAAAGAGGGCAGGGTTGGATTACTGGCCTTATTTAAATCTAAGGGTTTACGAAAACTTTCAAGAATTTGAAAATGAACATGGGAAAAGGAGATTTATTCTTTCCACAATCAGGACCAAGAAGATATATACTCAAGTTAATTTTAAGGAAGATGATTTTCTCCTGTTTGGTAAAGAGACCCGGGGACTTCCCCCAGAGGTTATAGAAAAATATAAGAATTCATGTATAAGAATTCCTATGATTAATATATCCCGTTCTTTAAATCTTTCAAATTCCGTAGCTGTTGTACTTTATGAAGCTTTAAGGCAGCAGGGGTTTCCAGGCCTTGGATAGTTTTATACCCGGGAATAAGGAGCAGTATTCTGGTTAAAATAATTTAAAACCCTCCAGGGATTTGGTGGTTATGGTAAAATTACTAGTAGGAAACCCTTTGCTTTTTATTATTGCCTTACTGGTTGCTGTGAACGGTTGTTTAGCAGGAATTCAAGAAAGGAAAGGGCAGGAAGATTATAGCTTAGAAGAAAGGCATATGATAATGCAGGATGCTTGGCCTAAAGGCTGCATTTCATGCCACCGGGTTACTGATGATGATAAGAATATTGGTTTTTTAGTAAACCAGGAGATAGAAGGTCACCCGGTTATTAATTCAAGAACCCTTAAAGAATGTATGGATTGTCATAGATCAGGTGAAGAGAACTTTGTTAACCGCCTTCATGCATCCCATATGAAGAGTCGTAAATATATCGAGTATTTTCACAGCAACTGCCTGGGGTGTCATCAAATGAACAACAAAGGCAAAGTGTTTGTTAAAGGATTAGAATAAAATTGTTTAATAAATAAAACAGGGAGGGGAAGAAAATGAATGTTTACGATCAAGCCCACGCCTTGGCTAAATCTTTAAAAGAATCCGATGAGTACAAGCAGTACCAAAAGGCTAAAGAAAAGCTGGAAGAAGATGAAAAAGCAAAAGAAATGCTTTTGGAATTCAGGAAGTTTCAATATGAAGTACAAATGGAGCAATTTGAAAAGAAAGAGGTAGCCCAGGAAAAAGCGGAAAAGCTCAAAAAAATGTATGAAGCAATAAACATGAATTCTGTTATTAAGGAGTATTTGTCAGCCGAATATCGTTTTGGCAAGATGATGGCTGATGTCAGTAAAATATTGGGAGACGCTGTTGGCCTGGAAGAATTTGAAGAAATCACAGGTGTCAGCGGAATGCAGTAGGAAAAAGGGCTAGGAATTTTTTCTTAGCCCTTTTTTTAATGAATTAATGTCGTTGATCTCTGGGCCGTTTGGAGAATAATAACTGAAAACAACTTTTAAAGTTGCTGCAAAGGGAATGGCCAGTATAATACCCAAAACTCCCAGGAGCTTTCCACCTATCAGAATGGAAACAATTATGGTAAAAGGCCTGATATCTACGGCCTTTCCCAGCAGCAGGGGAGTTAAGAGAAAGGCATCTATAGTCTGGACCAGGACATAAAATATTATGATAACTAAGACTCCTGGTGTATCCGGGGAAAGGCTGATAAGAACTGCAGGGATGCCAGCAATATATGGACCGATATAATATATAATATTAAGGAGGCCGGCGGAAACTCCCAAAACAAAGTAAAAAGGCATTCCCAGGATTAAAAGGCCCGTCCCTGTTAATAAGCCTACCACGCTACATCTGAGAAGGTTGCCCCTTAAATAGGCTCCCACTTTTTCATCTAATACATTAAGCACCCTTACAAATTCATACCGGTAGGGATAAGGCACAGCCCTGGCTACTCCTACTTTGATTTTATTTAGATCTTTTAACAGGTAAAAAACCAGGAATAAAATTATGACCAGTTCCGAAAGACGATAAAAGAGGGCAAAGGTTATAGCCGTGACCTGGTTTAAGACCTGCTGCAGGTTAGCGGGAGCCTGCTGTATTAAAGTGGTTAAAAGTTCTTCAAATTGAGGACTTTGAGCCATCTTTAAAAAATCTTCAACCATGGGTTGGAGAAGGTTAATATAACGGGGCAACAACTGGGTTAATTCTACTATTTCATCAATTATTATAG
>SKLX01000212.1 GCA_007121375.1 Bacillota bacterium
ATTGGAGGTTATGCCCTGCCATGCAGTATTTACGCTTTTAAGGAAAAATATCCTCACAGCATTATCAAGCTAACCATCAGCAATGCCAGGGATATTATCGAAAAAACTGAAGACGGGATGCTGGATATAGGCTTGGTAGAAGGTCCTTTTTATCAAAATTCTTTGAAGAAAGAGAAACTGATTGCCAAAAACATTTGTGAGGATGAACTGGTGTTAATTGCTGATTCTAAAAATCATAAGAACAACGGTAGCATAGACCTGGAAGAATTGAAAAAGCTCCCCATAATACTTAGTGAAAAGGGCTCCGGAACCAGGGAAACTATTGAAAAAGCTTTACAGGATAACAATATAGAGCTTAATGACTTAAACCTTACTATGGAACTAAATACCATTGAAGCTATAAAATCTTCTGTGGAGGCCGGAAAAGGTGTATCCATTATTTCCCGTCTGGCCGTTCGTAAAGAACTACGCCACAAAACATTAAAAGCCCTCAAAGTTGAAGGCATTTCCTTTGCCCATAATTTTACCGTAATATATTCAAGTGTTAAGCCTAAAACCTCCCTCCAGAAAACCTTTCTTGATTTTATCAATTGTCCTCGGAGCAGAAGCTTTTGTTAAAAACAATAAGTTAATAAGTTAATACACAGTGTTGGTTAGAGGAAGTATTTTATAAGTATTTTACTACCCACCAGGGCACCAAAAAAAGTAAATATACCAAAAATCCAACCGTGTAAAGACATGGAACCAATGGCACTCAGGTAAGCTCCTATGTTGCAGCCAAAGGACAATCTGGCCCCATACCCCATAAGGAAACCCCCCGCCAGGGCAAAGTAAACATGTTTTTTTGACTTAACCTTCCTTATCCTGAACTCCCCGGCAGCTAAGGCAGATAAAAGTGCTCCCCCTATCATTCCTAAAACAAGAAGGGTTTCCGTGTTTTCAAAAAAGGTCTCTTTGAAAATTCCAATATATTTATAATGGTTGAAATAAGGCCAGTTTTCAATGGATACTCCTAGCTCCTGGAAAAGCCATCCACCCCAGTAGGCAAAGGCTGCGGAAAAACTCCAAAACCTGTGGTAAAAATAGAGGAATAAAACATTTAATAAGCCCAAAAATACTGCACCAAGCCAGTAAGGCCAAACCCCTTTGATATACTTACTATAAAAGCCCTGTCCATTTTGAGAGTTCATTTATATCCCTCGATTAGTCAATATATTTTCGAAAAAGAAAATACAGCAACATCAATACGGCAATCTGAATTAAAAAGCCTCCCGTCCATCCAAAAAGATCCGGCAAATAAATAGTCGGGGAACTATCAATAAATACTTTTTCCCAAAAGCCAAAGGACATGGAGCCGACTACAGAACCAATCACCATTCCTGCAAAAGCCAGCCACTGCATGAGATATCCCTCTCCCATGCGCATAAGGACCCCCGAGGCACAACCTCCGGCTATAACCATCCCCAGGCCAAAGAAAAAAGCCCCTAAAGCCGTATGGAACCCTGCGGGAAATACTTGACCTGCAAATCTATCCTGACCAAAGTATAAAACCTGGAGGAGAAAAAAGCCGATAGTGGAAATAATCATGGCAATAATAACTGCCCTCATCAAGGCAGAATTCTTGAGGACAATCAAATCTCTGAAAGAAGCGGCAAAACAAAAACGAGACCTTTGAAGTACATACCCAAAGCCCATACCAAAAATCCAGATTCCTGGCAAATAAGGCTTGAGAAGAAAAAGAAAATAACAAATGGCTAAATTAACCAGCAGAAAAGCAACAGCCAGGTAAGGCTGTTTTATTTTTCTTTTTTTACCCTCTTTGGTTTTCACAATTGTTTGAGGCATAATATCAATCCTGCTCTGTAATTGCTTTATTTAACAATTTTGATTTGCCAGATACCTTCTTCAACTACTTCAATGGTTATTTCATGTTTTCTTTTTTTCAGGTAATTAGGAATGCTGGTCATAGCACAGCTATGGTCAGATTCAACTACCAGCACATCCCCTTCTTTCAAGTCTTTTAACTTTTTTTCTGCTTTAAGGGCAGGTATGGGACACATATCCCCCAAAGCATCTAAAAAATAGATAGCCATTTTACTCATCTCCGTTAAAAATAAATGGTTTTTTATTTTTTCTTTATTTTATCTTTTTAGTAAGATCAGCCATTTCAATAGCCGAGACGGCGGCATCCCATCCTTTGTTGCCTGCTTTGGTGCCGGCCCTTTCTATGGCCTGTTCCAGGGTATCACTGGTTATAATTCCAAATATAACTGGCACTTCCGTATCCAGGTTAACTTTGGCAATGCCCTTGGCTACTTCACTGGACACATACTCAAAATGGGGAGTGCTTCCCCGAATAACTGCCCCCAGGCAGATTACAGCGTCGTATTTCTTAAGCCTGGCCATTTGCTGGGCTACCAGGGGTATTTCAAAGGAACCGGGAGCCCAGGCAATTTCAATACTTTCCCCCGGGGCTCCATGACGCTGTAGAGCATCCAGGGCTCCTTCTAAAAGTTTATTGGAAATAAATTCATTAAACCTGCTTACTACAATACCAAACTTAAAACCATCAGCTTTTAATTGACCTTCAAATACTTTATTCATTTATATATATCCTCCCACCTTTATTTAAGTCTTTTTAAATATAAAGGAGTAAAATAGTTAATTTTCCAGCAGGTGCCCCAGCTTTTCCTTTTTGGTATTTAGATAATTTAAATTATAAATCCCTGGCTTAACTTCTAAAGGGACCCTTTCCACTATTTTTAGCCCATAACCCTCCAGTCCTTTAATTTTCCGGGGATTATTGGTTAATAACTTTATTTTTCTTACTCCTAAATCCACCAGTATTTGAGCTCCTATACCATAATCCCTTAAATCTACGGGAAAACCAAGCTCTTCATTAGCTTCTACCGTATCCTTACCTTCATCTTGGAGCTGATAAGCTTTAATCTTATTGGATAGGCCAATTCCCCGGCCTTCCTGCCTCATATATATTAAAACTCCCTTACCTTCCTGGTTAATAATCTTCATGGCCTGGGCCAGCTGATTGCCGCAGTCACATCTCAGGGAATTTAATACATCACCCGTTAAACACTCGGAGTGAACTCTGACCAAAACTTCATCCTCTTCCTGGATTTCTCCTTTAACTAAAGCCACATGGGCATCATTATCAAGGGAGTTTTCATAGGCAATAAGTTTAAATTCCCCATAAAGGGTAGGTAGTTCCGCTTCCCCTGCCCTTACCACCAGCTTTTCTTTTTTCATCCTGTAATTAATTAAATCAGCAATAGTTATAATTTTAAGGCCATGGGTTTTGGCAAATTCTATAAGTTGGGGTACCCGGGCCATAGTCCCATCCTCGTTCATTATCTCACATATTACACCTGCCGGATACATGCCTGCCATTTTAGCCAGATCTACTGCTGCTTCCGTATGCCCTGCTCGGCGCAACACTCCTCCATCTTTAGCCTGCAAAGGGAAAATATGGCCGGGGCGATTTAAATCCCGGGGAGCTGTTTCTGGAGAAATTAATACTTTAACAGTTTCAGCCCGTTCATGGGCAGATATTCCCGTGGTAACACTGACAGCATCCACAGATACAGTAAAGGCAGTCCCGTGTCCTTCTGTATTGTCACTTACCATTAAAGGCAAATCCAGCTCTTCTATTCTTTCCCCTGTTAAAGGAACACAGATTAAGCCTCTCCCGTATTTTGCCATAAAATTGATGGCTTCAGGAGTTACCTTTTCTGCCGCCATGATTAAATCTCCTTCATTCTCTCGATCTTCATCATCAACTACAATTACAATCCTGCCTTCTTTTAAATCTTCTAAAGCTTCTTCAATTCTGCTAAAAGTCATGTAACCCTCATCTCCTTCTATATAAAACCTTTTTCCAGCAGTTCCTTCATACTTATATCCTTTGAAGAGTTCCCCTGCTGTTTAACTCCAGAAACAAATCTTTCCACATACTTGCCAATCAGGTCACCTTCTAAGTTTACATAATCTCCACTTCCCTTTAAGCTTAATGTGGTATATTCAGCAGTATGGGGAATCAAAGAAAGGGTAAATCCAGACTCCTTTACGTCTGCTACCGTCAAACTTATCCCGTCAACAGCTATAGAACCTTTAGGTATAATGTATTTTAATACTTCAGAGGGAGACTCAATTTCCACTATTAGGGCATTTCCTTCAGGATATTTTTTTAAAATTTTTCCTACCCCATCAATGTGCCCCGTAACCAGGTGACCACCTAACCTGTCTTTAAGAGACAAAGCCCTTTCCAGGTTAACCCTGTCACCCCTTTTAAGTAAAGATAAACCCGTTTTACGAAGGGTTTCCGGCATCACCTCTGCTTTAAAGGAATCGGTGTCATAAGAAATTACTGTTAAACAAGCTCCGTTTACAGAAACACTATCCCCTATTTTCATATCTGAAAGGACCTTTTCAGCCTGTATTTCTAAATAAGGATTAACCCCTTTTACATCAACTTTATTGATAGTTCCCATTTCTTCCACAATGCCGGTAAACATCTAATCAGCTCCTTTTCCCAGGTAGCCCGTTAATAATACATCATCTCCCAGCTGTTTTACTTTCAGGTCCTGGACCTGCCAGGCATCATCAAGAAAATCTATACCTTCTCCTCCAACGGGAGTTGGTGCACCGTTTCCCCCAATAATTTTGGGAGCTACAAAAAAGAGAACTTTATCAATTAAACCCTCTTTCACCAGGGAATAATTCAAAGTTGAACCGCCCTCAACCAGGATACTGCATATTCCCTCTTCCCCCAGGTACTTCATTAAGCCTCTCAGGTCTACCGCCTTATCAATTACTTCTCCTTTAAACACTTCTACGCCCAAATCTGAAAGGGCCTTGACCTTATCGGGGGGAGCTAAATCTGTAGTAGCCAGGATGGTCCTGGAACTCTGGCCGGACATTCTTACCACCCTTGACTCCAGGGGAAGGCGGGCATAACTATCCACGATAATTCTTACGGGATCCCTGGTCTCTTCCCCTTCTACCCGGGCTGTAAGGCGAGGGTCGTCAGCAAGGACTGTACCTATACCGACCATTATACCATCAACCCGGTTTCTTACCTGGTGGGCATATTCTCTGGATTTTTCCGAAGTAATCCAGCGGGAAAATCCCCTCCTGGTAGCAATTTTCCCATCCAGGCTCATGGCGGATTTTGAAGTCACAAAAGGTAGGCCGGTGGTAATATATTTTATAAAAACTTCGTTTAATATTCGTGCTTTATCCTCTAAAACACTAATTTTTACCTTGATTCCTGCTTCTTCCAAAGCCTTTACTCCTGAACCGCTGACCAGGGGATTAGGATCAACCATAGAAATAACCACTTTTTTAATCCCTGCTTCAATTATTCTATCGGTACAGGGAGGAGTCTTACCATGATGAACGCAGGGTTCAAGGGTCACATATAAAGTAGCTCCTTCGGCTCTTTCTCCAGCATTTTGAAGGGCATGTATCTCGGCGTGGGGGGTTCCTGCTGCCTGATGATACCCTGTTCCGAGTATCTCTCCGTTTTTAACGATTACCGCACCCACCACAGGATTAGGGCTTGTCCTGCCCAGCCCCTGGCGAGCCAGGTCTAAAGCAAGCCACATATATTTTTCATCTGTTTCCATAGATTGTTTACCACCTCTTCTGCCCAAAATAAAAAATCCCTGAAAAACTCCTCAGGGGATAAACATCCTTCTTTCATCCAGACTATACTGTCGGCCCTGGAATTTCACCAGATCTGCTTAAAGCTCGCGGGCTTACCTGTGAGGATTACCGCCGGTTCGGAATCGAAAAAATCATTTATCATAAAAATCATTTTTCTCACCGTACCCTGAAGGAGTATTTATTTTAAATCAAGTTAATTATAGCACAAATCACTTTTTTAAACCATCCTTTTTTCCGTGCGAAGAAGCTTTATAGCCTGACTGGTATCCTCCTGGGAAAAAACGGCAGATCCTGCTACCAGTATATCCGCTCCTGCCTCCCTGACCAGGGGAGCTGTCACCGAATTAATTCCTCCATCAACCTGGATGAGCACAGGCCGATCACCAATCATTTTCTTCAATTTCTTTATTTTAGCTATGGAGCTTTTTATAAATTCCTGGCCTCCAAAACCCGGGTTAACGGACATGATTAAAACCATATCGACTTCATCCAATAAATAGTCTAAAACAGTAAGGGAGGTGGAGGGATTTAAAGAAACTCCTGCCTTAATTTCAAAGGCTTTTATCCTTTGTAACGTGCGGTGGAGATGGGGGGTTGCCTCGGCATGAACAGTCAGTATATCCGCTCCAGCTTCCACAAAATCTTTTATATACTTATCTGGATGGGAAATCATCAGGTGAACATCCAGGGGAAGTCTTGTTCTTCCCTTTAAAGATTTCACTATCAGGGGCCCTATAGTAATATTAGGAACAAAATGTCCATCCATAACATCAATATGCACCCAATCAGCACCGGCATCTTCTATTTTTTTAACTTCTTCAAGCAAACAGGCAAAATCTGCTGACAAAATAGAGGGAGCAATTTTAGTCATTTAATATCTCCTTTCTTCTTCCTTAATCTCCCTTAGAAAGGTTAAATAGTGCCGGTAACGGGACACAGCAATATCTCCCCGGTGGACTCCTTCCTTTACTCCACAGGAAGGTTCATGTTCATGTAAACAACCCTTGAACTTGCATTTTTCCCCCTCCCGGGCTATTTCGGGAAAATAAAAGGGGAGCTCTTCTTTGTTAAAATCAAGTATCTCTACCTGGCTGAAACCAGGAGAATCAGCTACCAGGCCGCCGAAACTAAGGCTCAAGAGTTCAATATGCCGGGTAGTCTGTTTGCCCCTTCTGGTTTTGGCGCTTATAGGGCCTACTTTCAGCTTGAGTCCTTCCTCCACCCTGTTTAAGAGGGCAGATTTACCCGACCCGGAAGGACCGGCAATCACCGAAATTTTATCTTTTAAAGATTCCCTTACTTCTTCAATCCCTTCACCTTTTAAAGCACTGGTCAAAATGACCTGGTAGCCTATTTTTTTATAGATATCAGCAAGGGGAGCAACCTCTTCCCTTTTAACCAGGTCAACTTTATTAAAACAAATCACACAATCCAGGTGGTTCCTTTCAGCCATAACCAGTAGTCGATCTAAAAGCATAAGATTGGCAGGGGGATCCTTAATTGAAAAAAGAAATACTGTTTGCTGAACATTAACTATGGGAGGCCTTTTAAGCTTGTTTTGCCGGGGCAAAATCTCCTCAATCACACCTTCTCCATCATTTATAAAGGAAATAATAGCCTTATCCCCAACTAAAGGAGTTATATTCTCCTTTTTAAAACGTCCCCGGGCTTTACACTGATAGATATGGCTGTTTGTTTTGACATAATAAAAGCCGCTTATTGCTTTTACAATAATTCCTTCCAGCTTACTTTCTCCTTTCTCCCGCTAACATATTATGGAAACTTTACAGCTTCAAGGGTGGTGTAGCCCTGACCATCTTCTTTCATGATAGTAACAGTGCCAGAACCCCATCCTTCTACGACAACCATTGCTCCCTCGTATACTCCTTCAAAAGATGTCCTGCTTCCCCTGTTATCATTAATGTCTATCCTGATATTTTCTCCTTCTTCCACACCCCAGCGGGCAGGGTCAATATTAATGTTATATGCCTGCTCTTCTTCTTTCTCAGGGCCCTTGCTAACTACCAGGTCTACAGGATCCGAGGCTTGAACCATTTCACCTGCTTCTGGGAATTGTTCTATTACTCTTCCTTCTGAAACGGTATCGCTGTGTTCTTCTTTAACTTCCCTGAGTTCTAGTTTGGACATTTCAATCCATTCTTTAACATCCTCCAGGGACCTTCCTGTAAAATCACGCAAACTAAAAGGCTCTGCTCCTTTGCTTACCACCAGGATAACTACCTCCCCGGGAGAAAGGCGGGATCCCCTTCCCGGATCCTGGGACATTACTATTCCCGGGGAAACCTCATCGCTAAACTCTTCTATGGTTTCCACCACTAGTTCAAGATCCTGGAGTTTTATTTTTGCCTCTATTTCCCTTAAATCAACCACAGAAGGAACTTCAACATAGGCAGGTCCGGTACTTATAATTAATTCAATCTGCCTGTTTTCTTTAACCATCCTGCCTGCTTCCGGATCCTGAGATACCACATGTCCTACCGGAATTTCCCCGTGGGATATTTCTTCAACTATTTCAGCCTCCAATCCTGCCTCATTGAGCAAGTTAGTAGCCTCTCTCATAGAAAGATTAACAACATCGGGAACTTCCACCTCAGGAA
>SKLX01000173.1 GCA_007121375.1 Bacillota bacterium
ATAATGTAGAAGCGAAGGAGGAGAGAAATGAAATCCACAGGTATTGTAAGAAAGGTAGATGAATTGGGTAGAGTTGTTATTCCTATTGAACTGAGAAGAACTCTGGGAATAAAAGAAAAGGATGCTTTAGAAATATATGTAGATTTAGAAAAGATCATCCTTAAGAAGTACGAACCTGCCTGCATCTTTTGTGGAAATGCAGATAATGTAACCCATTATAAAAATAAAATTGTCTGCAATGAATGTTTGAACGAAATGAAAGGTAAAGAATAAAGGGCTTAAAGCCCTTTTTTATTTTTGCTTTTTTATTCTCCTTTTTCCTTTTCTTCAATTACTTTTTTATAAAGCTCCCGGCGGGAAATATTAAAATAGCGGGCAACCCTTTTTATAGCTTCTCCCTCCCTCAACCCTTCTGCCCTTAGCTCTTTTACCTCCCTAGCCCCTTCTCCCAGGCTGTAAGGGGATTCCTTCTCCTCCCCGGGACAGGGTTTAATAACCAGGGTTATTTCCCCTTTGAGGGGATTTGATTCATAATGGGAAATAAGCTCCTTTAGGGTGCCCCTTTTTACTTCTTCGTGAATCTTGGTTAATTCCCGACAAAGGGCCACCTCCCTTTCCTCTATAAATTCTGCCAACTCTTTCATGGTTTTAAGGAGTCGGTGAGGCCCTTCGTAAATCACAACGGTTTTATCCTCACAACTTATTTTTTCTAATTCCTTTTTCCTATCCTTTTTTTTACTGCTCAAAAAACCATAAAAGACAAACCTTTTTACAGGGAAACCTGAAACAGTTACTGCTGTTACTGCAGCACAGGGACCGGGCAGGGAAATAACCTTTATACCCTTATTTATAGTGTCCCGGATTAATTCATAACCGGGGTCCGAGATACCGGGCGTTCCTGCATCGGCTGCCAGGGCTATATTTTTACCCGCCTGGAGGTATTCAACTATTTCCTTTCCCCTGCTTTCCTTGTTGTGTTCATGGTAACTAATCATGGTGGTTTTAATATCATAATGATTAAGAAGTTTTATGGTCCTGCGGGTATCTTCTACTGCTATCATGTCCACTTCCTTCAATATTTCCAGTGCCCTTAGGGTGATATCCCTCAGGTTTCCCAGGGGAGTAGCACACAGATAAAGGATTCCTTTTTCCTCCAAAATATCACCTGCTTCTTAACTTATTCTTACACATAAATTAACCCTTCATCAGAAAAACTATGTTAAGAGAAAGGGAAAGGAGCAGCCCCCATGACCTTTACCAGAAAAATTACAGGAATCACAGGTATTAACGGAAAAACCTGCGCTTTAGAGGTTCTCCAAAATATTTTTAAAGAGGCGGGCTTGACCAATAACTCCCTCTTTATACCTGCTTCCCTGACGAAAAAACCTTCCCTGTTTATTAATAAAATAAGTAATTTTGCCGGCTCTTTCCCGGAGTATTTATTTTTAGAACTTTCCTCTAAATCCTTTTCCATTCCCCACATCAAAGCCCTGGACTTTGACCTGGGGGCAGTGCTAAACCTTTCCTGGAACCATAAATTGAATTATATCGATAAAGATCTTTACCATTCCTGTGTCAACTTTTTTAAAGCCTTTAAGGAAGGGGGCATTTCCCTTTTAAATGCCGATGACCCCCTCTCCCTGCAGTTAGCAGATAAAACCCCTTCTGAAGTTATAACTTATGCTTTAGAGTACCCCCATGCCATGGTAACAGGAAAAGACCTGGAATTATTCCCCCAATCCTCCCGGTTTAAATTAATTATAGGCAGCGACCTCCCCACCTTTTCAGGGAAAGTTATTCCCCCTTGCACTATAAACCTTTTTCTTCCCTTGCCTGGAAAACACAACATTTATAACGCCCTTTTATCCGCTATAATTGCTCTGATATACGGGATAGATTGCAAGCATATTGTTAAAGGTTTTTCCTCCCTCAAGCCTTTAAGCCGCAGCCTGGAGGTTGTCTTTGACAACTATTTTACCATTGTAGATGACCGGGCGGATAATCCCGGGGCATTGGAAGGGGTCTTTGAATCCATAAATTTATTCAACCCCAAAAATGTTCTGGTAGTTTATTCCTTTCAGGGATCCGGCTCCCCCGCCCTTCAACATCTCAATGGACAAATATTAACCCGCTGGTCCCATAAACTACCCTTTAAAGAAATAATTATTACCAGCAGCATTTATCATTTAAACAAAAGGGAAAGGGCCACCCGGGAGGAGGAAAAAGCCATAATTAAGAATGCCAGAAATAGCTCCTGCCCCTTTTCCCTGGTACCGGACCTGACCCATGCCCTGGAAACGGCCCTGGCCAGGGCGGAAGAAGGGGATCTCCTCCTTCTACTGGGTAAAAAAGGAATGGAGGCGGGAGCCTCCTTATGCAAACAGATTATTCATTCCTTATCAGGTTCTGCCACTTAAGACTTTTTTTCATCTACTTCTTCCCAGGGAAATTCCATTACCTTTTTAGCCTCATAAAGTTCTACTGAAACATTTTTCTTGATAAGGTTGACATTAACAACTTTCCCTTCTCCCTCCGGGGTCAGGACTTCATCCCCCACATCGGGAGAAGCCTCCTTGGCATCTTCGTAGGCATCCGACTCATAACGAAGACAGCACATAAGGCGCCCGCAAATACCTGATATTTTCGTAGGATTAAGGGAAAGATTCTGGTCCTTGGCCATACGTATAGAAACTGGTTCAAAATCACCCAAAAAGGTAGAACAGCATAGTATCCTGCCGCAAGGACCTAAGCCACCCATCATTTTGGCCTCATCCCTTACCCCTATTTGGCGTAGCTCTATTCTGGTCCGGAAAACAGAAGCCAGATTTTTAACCAGTTCCCTGAAATCTACCCTTCCGTCAGCAGTAAAATAAAAGATTATTTTGTTTCCATCAAAGGTATATTCCACATCTATCAGTTTCATATCCAGCTTGTGCTCTTCAATCTTTTTACAACATATTTCAAAGGCCTCTTCTTCTTTTTTGCGGTTTTCTAACATTTTTTGATGATCCTCTATAGAAGCCTTACGGACCACACTTTTTAAAGGCAGAACAAGTTCCTCTTCCTCAACTTCCTTTTTACCTACTACTACTTCCCCAAACTCTATTCCTCGAGAGGTTTCCACAATGGCGTAATCGCCAACCTTTAAGTCTATATCCTGGGGATCAAAATAATAGATTTTGCCCGCTTTTTTAAAACGAACACCAATAACTTCTGGCAATTATCTCACCCTTTCATTTTCACCAGCAATGCCTCCAGAGAAAGCCTTCTGTTAAGAGGTAAAGGGAGATTTTTTTTAAATTCTTCTACTTCTTTTATCATATTTAACAATTTGTCAGGATAAATATTCCCTTCTGCTGCAATTTCATGTAAAAAATCAACATTAATTAAAAGGTCTTTATCCCCAGTTGAATGATAAACCAGGCAGTCCCTTAAAAAACTTTCCAAAAACTCCATGTAATCAAATAATTCCTCTTCATTAGCCAGTTCCTCTGCCTGGGCAAATATATCTCCTTCCTTTCCGGAAAAGACCTTAAGGGTTCTTTTCAAGTACTTTTCCCTTTTATCCTTCCAGTGGGGAGAAGAAATCATACTTAAGGCTTTTCCTACACTTCCATCGGCCAGGTGAGCCACCCCTTTTAACTCATTTTCCTCTAAAAAAGAATTTTTGGCAAGAAAATAATATATCTCTTCCCGGGAGACCCTTCCAAATGGAACCAGCTGGCAGCGAGAAATTATGGTTGGAGGGATTAAATCCAGGGCTGGAGATGTCAAAAAAAAGTAAAGATAGGAGGGGGGCTCCTCCAGGAGTTTTAATAAGCTGTTGGCAGCAGGAAGGGTCATCAGCTGAGCATCCTTAATAATGACAACCTTTCCCAGGCCTTCATGGGGAGGGGAGGAGGAAAAGCCCTTGATCTTTTTAATTTGTTCAATTTTAATATTTTTTCCCTGAGGTTCTATAACCCACAGGTCAGGGTGAACTCCTTTATTAATCTTTTGACAGGAAAGACAGGTGCCACAGTAATCCTCCTTCTCCTGGGAACAGTTCAGGGCCCTGGCTGCCGCAAGGGAAAAAGTGTACTTCCCCCTGTTTTCAGGGCCATAATAAAGATATCCGTGGTTTAACCTGCCAGACCCTAACCCTTCCTTTATTAACTTAACGGCTTTTTCCTGCCCGATAAGGTCATTAAACCCCATTTTAATCTCCTCAACCTTCTACGACAAGCCCCTTTTTAGTTAAAAGGTCTTCCACTTGCCCTATAATTTCCTGGTGGATAATTTCTTCCTCCCTGCCTGCCTTAATAACTTTTACCCTTTCCTCCTGCAGGCGGGCCACAAACAAATATCCCTGCCTTACCCGGTGATGATATTCTATTTTTTTGCTCTCTATCCGGTCCTGATCCGTCTTCATCCGGGCAAGACGTTCTTTCAACCGGCTTAAACCCTCTTCCGGATCCAGGTCCAGGACCAGGGTCAGGTCGGGGTATAGACTGCCCGTAGCTTCCTCGTTAACCTTTCGGATAAAGTCCGGGTTTTCTCCCTGGCCAAAAGCCTGGTAGGCAATACTGGAATCAATATACCTGTCTGAAATCACCATCAGGCCCCTTTCCAGGGCGGGCTTTACCACCTCTTCCACCAGCTGGGCCCGGGCTGCCGCGTAAAGGAGTACTTCTGCTTTTCCACAAAGATTGTGGTTTTCCTTATCTAACAAAATCTCCCTAATTCTGTCACCCGTGGGGGTGCCTCCCGGTTCCCTGGTACACAAGCAGGAAATCCCTTTATCCTCTAGATAATCTGCCAGTTTTTTAGCTTGAGTTGTTTTACCTGCACCATCGATGCCTTCTATGGTAATAAAAATTCCCTTTTTGATAACTTTTCCCCGATCAGAGCTTTTTAAAAATCCCCTGACCGGGAATTCACCTCCATTTCTTTTCCTTATTACTTCTCATCCTACTCTTTTTTTATAACCTTTATTTGGGTAGGAAAAGCCTGCCTCTCCCCTTTGCTTAACCTATCCAGCAGCTCCCTTGTTATAAGCTCTCCTGGCACCAGCAGGGGAATGCCGGGAGGGAAAAGGCTGACCGTTTCAGCAGAGATCCTTCCCTCTGCTTCAGCCATGGGAACCCTCTCACCGGGCTGGTTAACCGCCTCCCGGGGAGACAGGAGGGCAGGAGGTAAAGGAAATAAATAATCCTCTTCCCCCCCTTCCTCTGGCCAAATTTTTTTCGGGTTAAGCTTTTCCCGGATTCTTCCCAGGGACTCTATCAAATATTCCAGGTCCTTCTCCCGGTGGCCCAGGGTAAAATAAATAAGTATATGGTCTTCTGCCGAAAGCTCTACCTGCACCCGGCATTTCTCCTGGAGCATGGAGGCTATATCCCTGCCTGATTCCTCAAAACCATGGGTAAATAAAGCCATTTTGGTTATATCCAGGCTTAACTCTCCCTTTTTTAAGGGAAGGAGGGAAAATCCCAGATCCGACACTTTTTCCCGGGCTTTTTCTGCCAGCCTGTAAAGACTTTCCATAAGGCCCCCTCCCTCCAGGGCCAGTTTCCTCCGGGCCGCATCCAGAGAGGCCAGGAGAATATATGAGGGGCTGGTAGTTTGAAAAATCCTGGCCATGTTTACCAAGCGTGCCCTGTCTATTTCTTCCGTGCCCAGGTGAAGCATAGAGCTCTGGGTAAGGGAACCCAATGTTTTATGGGTGCTCTGCACCCACATATCCGCCCCGGCCTGGGCAGCTCCCCGGGGAAAACTATCATGGAAGGAAAGGTGTCCTCCGTGGGCTTCATCTACCAAAAGGAAAACCCCCTTTTTTGCTGTAAGTTCTCTTATTCCACACAGGTCGGAACAAAAACCAAAATAAGTGGGATTGTTAAGGAGTAAAGCCTTGGCATCCGGGTTATTATCCAGGGCCTCTTCTATCCCCTTAAGGGAAATATTGTTTATCTTTTGTTCCTGAACCCTTTTCCCTGGAGAAGAAACATAAACAGGTACTGCCCCTGAAGTAATAATAGCACCAAAGACCCCCTGGTGGGACTGACGGGGAATGATAATCTTATCTCCCGGCAAACATACTGTATTAATCATGGTTAACAGGCCGCCGGTAGTCCCATTTACCATGAAAAAAGTCTCCCGGGCTCCAAAAATCTCTGCTGCCAGCCTCTGGGATTCATAAATTATTCCCCGGGGCTCGTACAAATTATCCAGGTTAGGAAGCTCAGTTAAATCAATTTTAAAAGGATCCTTTAAAAGTTCCCTCAGTAAATGGTCAATGTTTCTGCCTCCCTGGTGTCCCGGAACATGAAAGGTTGAGTATTCCGTATTTACATGTTTCAAAAGGCCCTCCACCAGAGGAGCTTTTTCCTGGTTCATGAACTTACCCTTCCCTATCTTTAATCTAAAAACTTTAGACTATTATATCAAAAAAAGGGCCGGTTGAGAAACACCGGCCCTTTTTTAAAATTCTAAAGGAGCTTCCCATATTCTCTTTATTCTCTCCAGGTAAAAAGGATAACTGTCCTCTTCAACTCCAGTTATTGCCACCTTCTTTTCGCAGCTGTAACAGATGGCTTCACCCAAAATTACCAGCCCTGGAAAGGTATTCTCGCCACAAATAATGCATTCTAGCTTTTTTACCCCAAGGCAATTATCCATAAAAATTCACCAACCCAAATTTTTTAATATATTTTTATTCTATTAGTTTTATTCCTGATGGTGCCTGTCTTCCCCTAAAGAATTATGAAAGAGTTAAATGCTGTAGTTAGGAGCTTCTTTTGTAATCTGCACATCATGGGGATGGCTTTCCTTCAATCCTGCCGAAGATATGCGTATGAAATTTGTCTTGGTTTGAAGTTCCTCAATATTTTTAACTCCACAATAACCCATGCCTGATTTAAGACCGCCAATCAGTTGATACACTATATCAGCCAGGCTCCCCCGGTAAGGGACCCGCCCTTCAATACCTTCAGGAACAAGCTTGGTATCGCACTCCTGAAAATAACGGTCTTTACTTCCTTCCTTCATGGCACTCAGGGAGCCCATACCCCGGTACACTTTATAACTTCTTCCCTGGTAAATCTCAAATTCTCCCGGGCTTTCCTCCGTCCCCGCCAGGATGCTGCCGATCATAACTACATCAGCCCCGGCGGCCAGGGCTTTGGGAATATCCCCGGAAAACTTGATCCCTCCATCGGCTATAAGAGGGATACCTTCTGCTTTAGTTACCTGGGAGGTATCATAAATAGCTGTAATCTGGGGCACCCCGATGCCGGCAATTACCCTGGTGGTGCAAATGGACCCGGGACCTATACCTACCTTTATACAGTCTGCCCCGGCATTAATTAACTCCCTGGCTCCCTCTCCTGTTCCTACGTTTCCGGCTACCAGGTCCACCTGGGGAAAATCCTCTTTAATTGCATTTACCAGGTTCAAAACCCCCCGGGAATGACCGTGGGCCGTATCAATAACAATAACATCCACCCCAGCTTCCACCAGGGATTCCACCCGGTTCATGGTCCCCATCTCTACCCCTACCGCTGCCGCAGCCAGGAGCCTTCCTCCTTTGTCTTTGGCAGAAAGAGGATACTGGATTGCCTTTTCAATATCCTTAATAGTAATAAGGCCCTTTAAGTTAAGACTATCATCCACAATAGGTAGTTTTTCTATCTTATATTTTTGTAGTTTTACCTTGGCCTCTTCCAAAGTTGTCCCCTCGGGAGCAGTAACCAGGTTATCTTTGGTCATTACCTCCTTGATTTTACGGGAGTAATCTTCTTCAAAGCGCAGGTCCCTGTTGGTTAGTATCCCCACCAGTTTATCTTCCACCGTAATAGGCACACCGGAAATACGGTAGCGGGCCATAAGGTCTGCCGCATCCTGAACCCTGTGTTCAGGGGAAAGGTGGAAGGGATTGGTGATAACCCCGTGTTCAGACCTTTTTACCCGGTCCACTTCCAGGGCCTGCCTTTCAATGGACATATTTTTATGAATAACTCCCAGGCCCCCTTCTCGGGCCATGGCTATAGCCATTCCAGATTCCGTAACTGTATCCATTCCCGCACTCATGAGAGGAACATTTAACCTTATATTTTTGGTCAAGCTGGTGGACACG
>SKLX01000013.1 GCA_007121375.1 Bacillota bacterium
ATTTTTAATGATTTATCCTATAATGGTTCAGACGGATTTTAAAGAAATTATCAGGGCTGGAAAATCAATAAAACCCCTGGCAACGACCTTAATCCTTAACTGGCTGGTAAAACCATTCACCATGGCTTTTATAGCCTGGCTTTCCTTTAGAGTTATTTTGGGCCCCTTTGTTGGTTATGAAATGGGAAGCGAACTCATAGCGGGAATGATTCTTTTAGGAATTGCTCCCTGCACAGCAATGGTTTTAGTATGGGGCTATCTATCCAGGGGTAATATGGGCCACGTAGTGGTAATGGTTGCTATTAATTCCCTGACCATGGTAGTCCTTTACGGACCTCTTGCCGTTCTTTTATTACCTGTAGCCGATATTCCTGTACCTGTAGCCCGGGTAGCTTTTGGGGTCCTAACCTTTGTGGGCCTTCCTCTGGTGGCAGGATATTATACGCGAAAAATACTGTTAAATAAAGATTTTGAAACCTTTGAAAGGTTTACCGGGAAGCTGCATTACGTATCACCTGCTGCTTTATTACTAACTATAGTAGCTATAGTAACCCCTCAGTCAAGTATTATCCTTTCTAATCCTTTACTGGTACTTTTTGTCTTAATCCCTCTGACTATTCAGATATTTGTCATCTTTGCCATAGGTTACCTTGGCTCTAAAAAAATTGGTCTTACCTATGAAGATGCCGCTCCAACAGCCCAGATAGCAGCCAGTAATCACTTTGAAGTTGCCATTGCCATGGCTATAGCACTATATGGAATTGATTCCGGAGCCACCCTCGCGGCTGTAACGGGTATGTTAATTGAGGTCCCCTTAATGCTCCTTCTGGTCCAGATATGCTTGAAAACCCAGCACTGGTTCCCCAGTAAAAGGCAGTAAATGTCCTGGAAATGAACCTTTTAATTTAAAGGGAGGTGCATACCATGGAAAAAATGGCAGTTTATTTTAAAGCCTTGAGTGAAACCACACGCTTGAAAATAGTTATTACCTTGCTCAAAGGAGAACAATGTGTATGTAAGATTATAGACGAAATGCAGCTTTCTCAACCTGCGGTTTCTCATCATATGAAAATCTTAAAGCAGGCTGGCCTGGTGAAGGCCCGCCGGGAAGGAAAGTGGATTCATTATTCTCTTAATAAAGATGCTTTTAAAGAAATGGAAAAGCTGCTCCAGGAGGAACTTTTTAGCCTTGTCAACCAGTAATAACTACCGCTTATAAAAATAGTCTCCCTTTATTAAAGGGAGACTATTTTTTAAGCTTATACTTTATTTTACCAGTACCGGCCAGTATTCTTTTAATTTATCTTTAACAGTGTTAATTCTTGACCAGGTAGAATCCCTTACATGATCATCTCCCGGTTTTCCTTCAGGCTCCATATCCCAGCCGGCCAGGGTATTTAATACATTAAAGACCGATTCTGAGAGGGCATTAAGATTATATCCTCCTTCTAACAGGAGCACTATCTTACCGTCACAATGTTCGTCTGCTATTTCCTTCATGATCCCCGCCATCATTCCATAGCCCTGGGAAGTTAAAGCCATCCCTGCCAGGGGGTCATTTTCATGGGCATCATGACCGGCAGATACCATAACCAGCTGAGGCTTATATTCATCGCATATGGGAACCAGTATTTCCCGCAGGATGGTTTCAAGATCCTTGTTGCTGGTTCCTCCAGAAAGGGGAACGTTAACTGTATACCCCTCACCCTTACCGGCTCCAATTTCTTCAATGGACCCTGTGCCCGGATAAGCGGGACTCTGGTGGGTAGATAAATAGAGGGCCCGGGGGTCATGGTACAACATTAACTGGGTACCATTACCGTGATGAACATCCCAATCATAAATAAGAATTCTTTCCAGGTTATAAGCTTTCATGGCATGGTAAGCAGCAATGGCGGCATTATTAAAAAGACAAAACCCCATTCCCCGGCTGGGCTCGGCATGGTGACCGGGTGGACGGACAAAGGCGAACACGTGATCCAGTTCATCCTTCATGACTTTATCCACTGCTGTTATAGAACCCCCGGCAGCCAAAAGAGCTGTATCATAACTTTGGGTACAGATAAGGGTATCCAGGTCTAAAGCGTTATATCCCTTTGCACAATAGTTTTCAACTTCCTCAATGTATTTTCTGGTATGAGCATATTCTATCTCCTCTACACTAGCCTTTCGAGGCTCCACCCTTTCCAGTTTCTCCAGAACCCCCTTTTTTTCTAGAAAAGACATTATCGCATTCAGTCTCTCCTTCTTTTCCGGGTGCATTCCTGTTTCATGAAGAAGATACCTGTCATCATAAATAATGCCTGTCCTGATTTCTGAACTCATATATTATTACCTCCTCCTTCTAAATTATATTTAAAACTTTTACTACCACCGCCGAATCCTTATATCTCCCTCCTGCATCATTTTGTATACCTTATCCCTAACAAGCTTTTTTATATAATAGCGGGTTTGGGGCATGAGCAGGGAAAAACCCAAAATATCTGTTATTAATCCTGGAGTTAATAAAAAAGCAGCTCCTACCAGAACACAGGCTCCATCAAACATTTCCTCTGCTGGAAAAACTCCCTCTTCCAGCTCTGCCCTGAACCGGTATATGGTATAAAAGCCCTGCATTCTGGCTAAAAGTACTCCAAAAAAACCTGTTGCCCCCACAATTATAATTGTAGGTATAACACCAATTCTTTTTCCAATTTCTATAAGGAGAAAAACTTCTAAAAGGGGAGTAAGGGTAAACAATAATAGAAACTTTAACATTAATGCCTCCTAGTCAGCCACATATTCCAGGGTTTCTACTAACCTTCTCCACAAAAAGGGATTTTGTTTTTTTAAAACGGCAGGTCTCCCTTTGCTGTTTACAAAAGCATGCTGGGTATGTCCAAGGGCCAAAACTTCACCATCAACATCCCTGACCACTTCATAATTGAATGTTATTCTAATACCTTGAAAGGATGCTACCCTGGTATGTATATTAATCAGGTCATCATATCTAGCAGGAACCTTAAACTCGCAAAATGCTTCTATTACAGGAAGAAATAAATCATTTTTTTCGAATTGACTGTAAGGCATCCCCAGTCTTCTGAAATATTCAGTTCTTCCTATTTCAAACCAAACAAAATAATTAGAATAATATACTACGCCCATTTTATCCGTTTCCTTATAACGGACCCTGACCTGAGTTATTTTAGATTTCATCCCCATCATTCCTTTGTATTCCTATAAAACTTTTACTTTTCCCTGGTAAACCAATCCCCTCATGGGATCAATGGTTATTTCCAACCCCTTTTCCAGTTTTTCCATAGCCCCTTTAGCTCCAACAATTACGGGAACCCCTATGGAAAGAGCTACCACAGCCGTATGGGAAGTAAGGCCTCCCTCTTCAGCTATTATCCCCCGGGCCTTTTCCATAGAAGGCACATAATCCCTATCTGTGCCATATACCACCAGGATTCCATTTTCCTTGATTTTTTCCGCTTCCTGGGGACTGCGGACGGGAAATGCTTTGCCTGTTACTGCCTCTTTACCAATGCCCGTCCCCCGCACCAGTACTTGCCCCACGGTATGAACCCTTAGCAAATTAGTTGTTCCTACCCCTATCGGCACCCCAGCAGTAATAACTATAAGCTCCCCATTTTTAATTAACCTGGCTTTCAAAGCTGCTTTAATAGCCTCTTCAAACATTTCATCGGTATTTTCTGTGGGGCTGCAAATGATAGGATATACACCCCAGGTAAGGGTTAAATATCGAACCACATTATGGTTTGGAGTTACAGCAATAATGGGAGCTCTGGGTTTATATTTAGAAACCATCCGAGCCGTCTGCCCCGATTGGGTAGATGAAAGAATGGCAGAGGCCCCTAAAACCTTGGCTGTATAACAGGTTGAATAACTGATGGCATCAGTAACCGTCCTGTTAGTTTGGGGACCAAAAGACTCCATGATTTCGTCATATCTCAAAGCAGTTTCAGCCCGGAGTGCTATGCGATCCATAACCCTTACGGATTCCACCGGGTAGCCTCCAATAGCACTTTCCCCTGAAAGCATTACTGCATCGGTCCCATCAAAAATTGCATTGGCTACATCGCTGGCTTCCGCCCTGGTAGGCCTGGGATTTCTAATCATGGAATCCAGCATTTGGGTGGCAGTTATAACGGGTTTGCCCTTTTGATTACATTTTTCAATTATTTCTTTTTGTACCAGGGGAACATCTTCCGCTGGTATTTCAACGCCCAGGTCTCCCCGGGCCACCATTACACCATCTGAAACTTCCAGGATCTTATCAATATTTTTGACCCCTTCCTCGTTTTCTATCTTGGCAATGACCTTCATACGCCCTTTATTTTCTTCCAGCAGATTCCTTATTTCCATGATATCTGAAGCCCTGCGAACATAAGAGGCTGCTAAAAAATCCAGGTCCTGGCTTATTCCATAAATAATATCTTCTTTATCCTTCTCACACATAGGAGGAAGGTTAACAGAAACACCCGGAAGATTAATGCTTTTTCTACTGTGAAGTTCCCCACCGTATTCAACTACACAAATAACTTCCCTTTCCCTAACCTCTTTAACCAGGAGCTTAATTAATCCGTCATCCAGTAAAATTCTTTTTCCCGGTCCCACATCATTAACAATACCTTTATAGGTGACAGATACCCTGTTTTCATCACCAATAATATCCTCTGTAGTCAGGGTAAAAGTATGGCCCTTATGTAGTTTTACTTTTCCTTCTTCAAAGGTACCAATCCTTATTTCCGGGCCCCGGGAATCCATCATAATACCCACGTTTCTTTTAGTCCTGGCAAATGCTTTGCGAATTCTTCCTATCCTTCTTTCATGGTCTACCAGGTCCCCGTGGGAAAAGTTTAATCGGGCTACATCCATCCCTGCTCGCATTAAACTGATGAGGGTAGAAAGGGATTCACTGGCAGGACCTATGGTACAGACAATTTTTGTCCGCCTCAAATTATACACCCCATTAAAATATTAAGTAGCCAGAATTCTGGCAAGATCGTAAATGGTTTCATCAAGGGCTTTCCTTTGGCTTAAAGCTGTGCTAAACTCTGTGGGCTTTATCTCTCCCCCCATGAGGCCAACCATTAAATTACTTTTACCGTCCCTTAGCAAATCAAGGGCTTTGGACCCCATCCTGCTGGCAATGATTCGATCAAAAGCGGTGGGGGTTCCCCCCCTTTGCAGGTGACCCAGGATAGTTATACGGGTGTCCATGTCTGTTTTCTTTTTAATGGCTTCCCCTATAGCAATGCCGCTGGCAGCTCCTTCTGCCACGAGAATAATACTATGTAGCTTGCCCCGCTCATGTCCTTTTTTAATTCTTGCACAAACCTCATCAATATCAAAGTCTATTTCAGGAACAAGAATGGATTCAGCTCCCCCGGCCAGCCCGGCATAAAGGGCCAAAAAACCGGCTTCTCTCCCCATCACCTCTACTACGAAAATCCTTTCATGGGAGGTCGCCGTGTCCCTTAATTTATTGATAGCATCCGTTACAGTATTCATGGCTGTATCAAAGCCTATACATACATCCGTATAAGCTATGTCGCTATCTATGGAGCCTGGGATTCCAATGGTTTGGACTACCCCCCTATCCCCAAGGGCCATGGCTCCCCTAAAAGAACCATCTCCACCAATAACAATAAGTCCGTCCAGCTTGTACTCTTTAATTTTATTTATAGCTTTTTCCTGTCCCGCCCTGGTAACAAATTCAGGACAGCGGGCAGTTAAAAGCCTGGTACCCCCCCGCTGGATTATATCTGCCACGGAACCTAATTCCATCTTTTCAAAATCACCGTTAATGAGTCCATGGAACCCCCTTTTAATTCCATAAACCTCCAGACCGTAATATATGCCCTTCCTGACTATAGCCCTTACCGCTGCATTCATACCGGGGGCGTCTCCTCCGCTGGTCAAAACCCCTACCCTGTGCATATTTATCCTCCTCTTAATCTAAAAATAAAAAACTCTTTTTATTATAAACAAACCAGGGAGATTTTATTATTTATCCCGGGGTAAAATTTCCAACTGGCCCTCTTCAAAGATTGAATAGCTGCCCATTTTTCTAAATTTTTCATAACGCCCTTTTACCAGCTCATTTACTGGAGTATCCTCCAATTCTGCCAGGCATTTAATAAGTACTTCCTTTATTTTAGCAGCCATTTCTTGAGGTTCCCGGTGTGCGCCTCCCAAAGGTTCTTGCAAAATTTCATCAATAACACCAAATCCTAAAAGATCTTCAGCAGTAAGTTTCAGCAAGGAGGCCGCCTCCATGGCCCGGCTGGAATCCTTCCACAAAATACTGGCGCACCCCTCGGGAGAGATAACAGAATAAATGGCATGCTCCAGCATAAATATTTTATCTCCCACAGCTAATGCCAGGGCTTCGCCACTTCCTCCTTCACCACTAATTATTACCAGGACAGGAGTCTTAAGGCGGCTCATTTCCATTAAGTTCCTGGCAATAGCCTCCCCCTGTCCCCGTTCTTCAGCACCAATACCGGGAAAAGCTCCCGGCGTATCCACAAAACAGATTACAGGACGTTTAAACTTCTCTGCCTGAAGCATGAGGCGTAGTGCTTTCCGATAACCTTCAGGGTGGGGCATTCCAAAGTTATAAGAAACGTTTTCCTTTATATCCTTTCCCTTTTGATGACCTACTACTGTCACAGGCCTTTTGTCTAAAAGAGCTATACCGCCTATTATGGCCTTATCATCACCATAACAGCGGTCACCGTGAAGTTCTATAAAGTCTTTAAATATAAGATTAATATAGTCCCGGGTAGAAGGTCTTTCCACATAACGGGCCACCTGGGCCTTTTGCCAGGGCAAAAGGTTTTCATAGGTTTCCTTTTTAAAACTATATAAACGTTCTTTAAGGACCTTTATTTCATCATCCAGGTTTATATCTTTTTCCTCAGCGAAATCCTGGAGTTCCTTTATTTTCATTTCCAACTCATTAATAGGCTTGTCAAATTCCAACTTATTGGTCATACCTTACTCCCCTATCTCTTTAAGACTTTTTGTGGAGAACCAGCATCCTGGAAAGAACTTTTCGCAAGTCTTTCCTCTCCACAATTAAATCAATGAGCCCATGTTGAAGTAAAAACTCAGCCCTTTGAAAGCCAGAAGGTAATTTCTGACGTATAGTCTGTTCTATAACCCTGGGACCCGCAAAACCAATAAGGGCACCAGGCTCAGCTATAATTACATCGCCCAGAGATGCAAAACTGGCTGTTACCCCTCCTGTAGTAGGATTGGTTAAAACTGATATATATAATACTCCGTCTTCATTTAGCCGGGCTGCAGCAGCACTTGTTTTAGCCATCTGCATCAAGGATAACATTCCTTCCTGCATTCTGGCTCCCCCGGAAGCAGAAAAAATAATTATGGGAGTCTTTTTTTCCTCAGCTTTTTCCAGGGCCCTGGTAATCTTCTCTCCTACCACAGAACCCATGCTGGCAGAAATAAACCTGGGGTCCATTATACAAATAATTACTGTATTTCCTTCAATTTCCCCTTTTCCTGTAACAACTGCTTCCCTTAACCCCGTTACTTCTCGAGAAGCTTCCAACTTTTCATGGTAACCAGGGAATTTCAAAACATCTACAGTTTCCAGGTTTTTGTCATATTCTTCAAAACTACCTCTGTCCAAAAGGACATTTAAGCGCTCCTGGGCTGTCATTTTCAGGTGATACCCGCACTTGGAGCAGACTTTAAAGTTCTTCTCTATATCTTTTAGAAGTATTAATTCCCCACATTCTTCACATCGGATCGATACGTCCTGCTCCCTGGACTGTAAACGACCGGGTGTATCCAGTATGGCATACTTTGTTTTTCTAAAGAAATCTCGAAACAAAACCCCTGCACCCCACATTCATTTATAATTGTTAAAGACAGTCATTACAGTATATTTAAGCTATTTTATCATATTCGTTAAATAAAAAGCAAATTACCCCTGAACCTCTTTCACAAACACGTTTTTTTGACCTATTAGCTCCTTTATTTTCCCCAAAAGATTTTCATCTTCCGGAATCCAAAAATCCATCTGGGTTAAAATCATTTTCCGGGAGGGCTCGAAGTATAAATAAACAGGAAG
>SKLX01000190.1 GCA_007121375.1 Bacillota bacterium
GGGGCAGCAGCCCTGCCCCCCGTACCTGCCCTTTCCACAACCACGGCAAAAGCTATTTCCGGGTTCTCCGCAGGAGCATAACCCACAAAGAGGCCGTGGGTAGGCTGCCCCCGGGCAATTTCCGCCGAACCCGTTTTACCTGCCACCTTAATGGGAAGATTGGCCATGAAGGAAGCTGTCCCCCCTGGTTGAGTTACTCCTTCCATTCCTCTACTTAATACGTTTAAGGTTTCATCAGATACATCAATCCGGTGAAATTCTGGCTCTGCCTGCCAAATAATATCTTCTTCCAGGGAAACCACCTTTTCCACCAGATAAGGCCTGTAAAAATGACCGCCGTTAGCAATAAGGGAAACATAATTTGCCAACTGTAGAGGGGTGAACTCATGGAAGCCCTGACCTATAGCCGCATCCATGGTTTCCCCTGGAACCCAGCCTTCTCCATATAACTGAAACTTCCTTTCCCGGCTGGCCACCGCTCCCGGTCTTTCGCCGGGAATATCCCTTAAACCCGTAGGACGTCCAAACCCAAGCTCTCCGGCATAATAGGCTAAGTTATTTATACCTACCCTGAGGCCCATTTCATAAAAGAAGACGTTACAGGATTTTGTAAGGGCCTGGACTATATTCAACGTACCATGGACCGTCCCCCGGAAACAGCTTTTAGTTACCCCATACCTGGTCAGGCTCCCCTGGCACCGTAAAGTTTCTCCAGGGCGTACCTGGCCCTCCTCCAGGGCAGCGGCGCCCGTCGCCATCTTGAAGGTTGAGCCCCCGGGGTATCCCCCTTTGATGGTCCGGTTGAAAAGGGGCTGCAGGGGGTCATCTCTTAAATCTTCATAATCCTCGTTAAAAGTATTAAGGTTAAAATCCGGTTGGCTGGCCATGGCCAGTATTTTCCCCGAATTAGGGTCCATAACCACTGCCGAAGCAATATTAGCCCTATCATAGCCCTCTTCTTCCTGTAAATAGGTTAGCTGTTCCTCCAGTATCCTTTCCGTATCCTTTTGCAGTTGATAATCCAGGGTAAGGTAAAGATCATTTCCAGGCACAGGATCATCTTTATCCCGGGTCCTGATGTGGCGTCCAGCGGAATTAACCTCTACCAGGATACCTCCGTCCTGACCCCTCAGGTGAGGCTCCCACACCATTTCAATGCCTTCCTGTCCCGTTACATCTCCATATTTATATTCATATCCCTGGTTCTCCCATTGTTCTACATACCTGGAGGAAACGGGGGAATCTCCCAGGTACCCCAGGATATGAGAAGCCAGGTTGTCATAAACATAAGTCCTTATTGGTTGAACTTCTATAATAACTCCCGGCAAGTCCATTTTTCTTTCTTCAATTCGGGCAACCGTTTCTATATCCACATCGGTTTTTAACCGCACAGGCTCGTATCTCCTGTAGCGTTGCTCCCCGATCACCCTTTCTATTTCTTCCACTTCTTTATCCAGTTCTTCACTCAAAAATGAAATAACCCTATCCTTGTCTTCTACAGGAATCTCTCCTACAGAAACAGTAAATCCTTCCCGGTTGGATACCAGCTTAATTCCTTCACTGTCAAATATTTCCCCCCGGGGAGCCGTTATGGGTAGAACCCTCAACATATTCTCTTCAGAGCGGTGGCGGTAAATCTCCCCCTGGACCACCTGCAGGTAAGCCAGTCGGGACACCAGCACCCCCATAATAATTATAGTCAAAAAAAGGAAAAACCTTAAACGGTTAAGAATATGCTTATTCAATAAAAACCCTCCCAATTATTGAAACGGGTAAAAAAAATCCTTTTTGTTCACGAAATAGAGTAAAAGATAAGCAAAGGGAGTAAGACAGAAATGATACAAAGCTCGGGGGAAAATTGACTCATGAAGGATGTTAATTAACGGTAAATACATTACTTCCGTGGAAAATACAAAAACCAGGCCTTCATGTAAAAAGGTAAGGACAAAAGCAATAATCATGGGCCCTAGCACAAAATCTTTATATATGTTTTTTTCAGTGAAGCCAGAAAAATAACCTGTCAACATCTTGGTAAGGGCAAACAAGCCCAGGGCATGACCGTACAGTATATCCTGTAAAAAACCTGCTGTCACACCAATGACAGCACCCCTTTTGCTCCCCCACAAAATGCTAAAGCACACTACCAGAATTAAGACCAGGTCAGGCTGGCCCCTTCCTAAATTTAAAAAAGGATAAATACTTCCTTGAAGGATTAAAGTTAAAAATATAATTATAAATACTTTAATTTTGGCCATTATATTCCTGACCCTCAGTTTCTTCCTGGTAATTTTCCTCGTTATTTAAATCTTCATCAAAATCAAATTCTTCTTCCTCCAAAATTTCTTCCCCCAGGTCTTCCACCACAAAAACTTCTTCCAGGCGGTTAAAATTAACTGCTGGCTTAATAATTGCATACTGTAACAGGCCGTATTCATCCCGCCCTATTTCCATAACCTCTCCAATAACCAGACCGGGAGGAAAAACTCCCCCCAACCCGGAAGACATAATCACATCATCCCTGCTTATCTCCGCTTCTCTGGAAATATTAACCATACGGCAGTAGCCGGGTTTGTCTACCGAGCCTTCCACAAAACCAATGGTTCCCATATCCCGTGATTCCTGCACTATACCACTTACTGCCCGACGTGAATCTGTAAGAAGGAGCACTTTTGAAGCATGGCGGGATACACCTATCACGTTACCTACCAGGCCTTCTTTAGTAGTAACTGCCATGTCCCGGGCAACCCCATCATTATAGCCCTTGTTTATGATCAGGGTATTAAACCAGGTGCTGGGGTCCCGGGCAATCACTTTCGCCGGGATCAGGTCATAGGAGCTGCGCTCCTGGAAATCCAGCATTTCCCTTAAACGCTGGTTCTCCTGCCTTAACTCTTCCACCTGGTGAGAAAGGCCCCGGTACTTACTCAGCTCCTCCTCCAGTTCTGCATTTTCCTGGGCCAGTTCATGATATCCCCTTATGACCTGGATAGTATCTCTAGCATGTATGCTTAAACTTGAAACACCTTCCTGGATAGGGCTTGCTAAACTTATAAAAAAATCTTCTACCGGGGTAAGCCTGTCCCTTTCCCGGTAAGTAAAACCTATCAAAATTATTAATAAGAGGATTACTCCCAATAGTATTAAAACCTTCTTTTTTTTAACCCCAGGGGTGAGCAATATAAACCCCCTCCCCTTATACTGATTTCTTAGGTGATATAGCAACCCTTCTTAAGAGTTCTATTTCCGCCAGGACCTTTCCTGCTCCCATAGCAACACAGTCCAGGGCATTTTCAGTAATAATTGCCGGCATGCCCGTTTCTTCACTAACCAGCTTATCCAGACCGTGTAAAAGGGCCCCTCCTCCTGTCATTACAATACCTTTATCCATAATATCTGCCGCCAGCTCTGGAGGAGACTTTTCCAGGGTTATCTTTATAGCTTCTATTATACTGCTCACAGGGTCCGATAGGGCACCCTGTATCTCCTTAGATGTTATAGTCTGATTTTTAGGGAGGCCATTAACCAGGTCTCTTCCCCGAATCTGCATGGTTTCATTTTCTTTTTCCTCGGTACGGTATGCTGTTCCTATGGTGGTTTTTATTTCCTCTGCCGTTCTTTCCCCTATAAGGAGATTATAATTCTTTTTAATGTATTGAACAATAGCCTCGTCCATTTCATCTCCTGCCACCCGGATGGATTGGCTGGTCACAATTCCTCCCAGGGATATTATGGCAACCTCTGTAGTTCCCCCACCCACATCTACAATCATGCTGCCTGTAGGTTCCTCTACCGGAAGTCCCGAACCAATGGCGGCCGCCATTGGTTCTTCAATTAGAAAAGCTTCCCTGGCGCCTGCTTGATTGGTGGCATCCAGCACAGCCCTTTTTTCCACTTCTGTAACACCGGAAGGAACGCATACAACCACCTGGGGTTTTATAATTGATTTTCTTCGATAAGCCTTTAATATAAAATGCCTTAACATGGCCTGGGTGATATCAAAATCCGCTATCACACCGTCCTTCATGGGCCGGATAGCTACAATATTCCCCGGAGTTCTTCCTATCATACTTTTGGCTTCTTCACCCACTGCCAGAATATCCCCGGTATCTCTTCTGATAGCTACCACAGAAGGCTCTCGCAGGACTATTCCCCGTCCCCTTACAAAAACCAGAGTATTTGCCGTACCCAAATCTATGCCTATATCTCTGGAAAAATATTTTAGTAGAAACCTCACTGAAAAATACCCCTTTCTTATGTGCCTTTTTAATTTTGATGTAGCTCTGGCTGTTTTTTAAATTATAGCAATTATTTTTAGCAATATAAACTGTTATAATTTTCTTAAATAAGGCCACCCTCCCGAAAACTGTAATACCTTCCCTCTCCTATAATTAAATGATCCAGAACCTTTATGCCAATTATTTCTCCCGCCTCCACCAGCCGGCTGGTAACTTCCATATCTTCCTTGCTGGGAGTCGGATCACCGCTGGGATGGTTATGGGCTAATATGATTGAGGCACATCCCCTTTTAATGGCAATATTAAAAATTTCCCGGGGATGAACTATGGAAGTATTTAGGCTTCCTATAGACACAATTTCCGAGGCAATAACCTGGTTTTTAGTGTTAAGGAGAAGAACCTTAAAATATTCCTTTTGATAAAACCGCATTTGCTCCATAAGCATATCTGCAACATCTTTAGGAGAAGTTATGGTAAGGCTGTCCTGCCGAAAGGAAGAAGCGATCCTGCTCCCCAGTTCCAGGGCAGCTTTAACCTGAATTCCCTTCGCCAGTCCCACTCCTTTTATTTCCATAAGCTCTTCTACCGTTAGAAGGGGTAATTCTCTTAATTGACTGACCCGGGCTAAAATATGTTCTGCCAGTTTAAGGGCTGACTGGGTCCTGGTTCCTGTTCTTAATATTATAGCCAGTAATTCTGTATTGGAAATCCTGTCAGCTCCATACTTAAGAAGTTTTTCCCTGGGCCTCTCCTCCTGGGGTAAATCCTTGATAGTAATACTTTTGGGGATATTTTCCATTTTCCCTGCTTCCCTTCCTATTTAAACTCCCTGAAGAAGCTACCATATTTTAAAGTCGAAACTTCCCAGAATTTTTGCCAGCTGGGCCAGGGGTAGACCTACCACATTAAAATAACAACCTTCTATTTTCTCTACAAAAAGGGCGCCTTTACCTTGAATACCGTATGAACCTGCTTTATCCAAAGCTTCCCCCGTATCTACATAGGCCTTAATTTCTTCCTTTCCAATTTCCCTGAACCAGACCTTTGTTTCTGTATAAGAAGAATCCTCTTTGCCCGTTTCTTTATCCACAAGGGAGATACCCGTGATAACCCGGTGACATTTCCCTTCAAGTTTTTTCAATGTACTAACTGCTTCCCCGGGAGAACCGGGCTTGCCCAGTATCTCACCCTTTAATACCACGGCAGTATCTGCACCCAATACCAGGCCTTTATCGACCCGGGAAGCTGTTTCCCTGGCTTTTCCCCGGGCAAAATGAACCGTCATATCTTCCGGTGAAAGATCCAGGTTGTTCTGCTCCTGGTAGTTACTGACCACGACTTCAAAATTTACATCTATCTGGCGCAGCAGCTGGGCCCGCCGGGGTGAAGCTGAAGCCAATATCAATATGGCCATAGCTATCAACCTTCCTTCTAATAACAACCTTTTACTGTCATCCAAAAAATACTCTTTTACTTGGTAAATTCCTTTTTAACTCCACCCATAGACCGTGAGATCGCCATATTTTTACCCACCAGCCGGTGAAGGTACATGGCCGCCAGTCCTGTAAATACTCCCGTAGGAAGGGCAATAAGAAGCAAAACAGGTAAATAAAAGGATAAAAGGGTATAATAAGGGATCTGGACCACAAAGCTTGCGACAATCACCTGGGCAGTATTATGGGCAGCAGCCCCTAATATACTTATGGTGAGAACATTAATAAAGCCTTTTTTATAGAAAATAAAGGCCAGGCCCATAATCAGGGTGCTAAAAACAGCGCCGCTGAGGCTTAAAGAAAAGGTAAAGGGGTTTCCAACTATTAAAAAACTTATGAAACAACGCATGACAGCAACAACCATACCGCTCTTAAAGCCATACAGTAAAATAGTAAGCAGGGTAATTATATTAGCCAGCCCCAGCTTGGCCCCAGGTACCAGCAAAGTTATCCCCAAGGCCGATTCAATGGTATGAATCACCACCGCAAAGGTAACCAGGAGAGCCAGGTAAACCAGCTTGGTTGTCTTATGCAATTAAAATACCCCTTTCAATTGGTGTAAAGATCTATATCCTGTTGAGATTCACTGGTAATTTTAACTACTACCCTGTTGGGCAGGCAAACAATAGTCTGATTAGGTCTGTGAATCCAGCTGGTATATATACATATCTTGTCAGGGCAGGCTGAATGAGTAACCCTTACCCTACCATCACTGATTTCAACCCTGGTTATACCGTTAACTCCTTCAACTTCCAGGACATTATCTTCCTGCAAGGGAAATACTCCATACTTTTCGTTATTTACAGATACCTGGACCTCTTCTCCACTGTAGGCAGACATCTGTTGATTAAAAAACATTACACCTAAAGCTAATATAGCAATGCTTATCCAAATTAGAAAGTCATAACGGCTGAACAATTTATCACCTTATTTCAATTAAATCCTTCAAGCCCCTGGTTACATGTTTTTCCTCCTGAAGGTCAACGATCATACCTTCCACCTGGGACATACTCTCCAGTAATGCCATCCCTTCCTCAACACCTAAAACAAAAACGGCGGTAGAAAGACTGTCTGCCGTTATGCAGTCCGGAGCTACTACAGTAACACTCAGCACTTCACCTGCAGGCTGTCCCGTATCCGGGTCCAGGATGTGGTGGTATCTTTCTCCTTCATGGTTGAAATATCTTTCATAGTCTCCTGAGGTAACTATGGCTTCCTGGGTAACGGGAATCACAGCAATAATATTTTCTCTATCCCGGGGATGGGTGATGCCAATTCTCCAGGGATTACCATCTAACCTTGTTCCCAGGGCCCTGATATCACCACCGGCATTTACTGTCCCATGCTCCACTCCTTCCCCTTCCAGGAATTCGGCAATTTCATCCACTATATAACCCTTGGCTATACCCCCCAGGTCCAGGGCCATTTCCTCCCGGGGGAGAAAAACACTCATGTTTTCTTCATCAAGTTCAATTTCCTGGTAATCTACCAGAGGAAGAACCTCTTCTATTTCTTCGCCTTCAGGTGGCTCCCTTTCTTCTCCTGTACCAAAACCCCACAGGTTTAACAGGGGGGCTATGGTAACATCAAACTTCCCCTGGGAAGCCTCACCAAAATAAAGGGATTTTTCTATAACATAAAAAGTCCTGGGGTCTACTTCCACAGGTTCCTTCCCCGCCTGCTGGTTTATTTTATCCACATCACTGTTTGTTACAAAACGGCTCATTACCTTTTCTAAGGCTCTTACCTTATCAAAGGCCTCCCGTACTAACGGGTCACCTTCTATTTCTTCATCAACAAAAATGGTAACCTCAAAAATAGTATCTAAAATTAATTCCGTCCTGCTATATCGTTCCAGGTTATCTCTATCAATATAATTATAAACGGCAACTCCAATTATACTCAAAATGATTATAGCGATAAATATTTCAAAAAAAATCTTTCGCCTGGCCATATTTTATCCTTCTCCCTGTTACCTTCTCCTTAATTGGTATTACCTTTTTTATAGTAACATTTAATTATATTTTAAGCAAGAAAAAGAAAAAGCGCTGCAGAGGCAGCGCTTTTTTATGTCCTGAAGTAATAGAAAAAGGTGAGTAGAAAAATTGTAAGTAATAAAGCCATGATCATGGCATCCACATTAAGATTCTTAATGCTCCAACCTTTAATATCAAATATTTTGAGGTCTTCCCGGGGTTCTTTTTTCTTTTTCTCAACCTTTTTAAAATCTCCCCGCAGGGTCTCCTCCAGCTTTCCAGCCTGAAGAGCCATTTCATATGCCTTTTCTTTCCCCACCTGTAAAAACTCCAGGGAAAGTATCCTTTTTATACCTGTGGAACC